>CAKOLP010000149.1 GCA_934096025.1 uncultured Bacilli bacterium | reverse complement strand
GAGAAAAGCTTTCTATGAAAATTATTTAAAATATTATCGTCCTAATCAACAAAATAATTATGCTTATAATTATGAATAATTTTGTAAAATTGCAAAGATATTGACATTACCGAATAAACTTCAAAATCTTTTTCTTTTAACATTAAATTTTCCTCCTATTCAATTGCTTTTAAGCTTTCGTTCATATTAGTTTTTACGATTTTTGGCGTTAATATTAAGGTTACAAGTAAAGTGCATCCAAACACAACGACTGGAACAATAAGCCATATAAACCAACTTACGTCTTTTACTTTACCAAATCCCATTGTTTTAAAAACTAATGTTGCAAGTCCGATTCCAGTAGGGTAGCCTAAGAGAATTCCAAGAAATGCACTAATATAAATTTCACGATAAATATAACCACAAATCTCACCATCATAATACCCTAAAACCATTAAGGTAGCAATTTCTCTATTTCGTTCGCTTATATTTATTGTCGTTAGTGTATTAATAACAACCATAGTTAATAAACCTGCAAAAATTACGACTACTATGGCAATTCCAATGATTGATGGTGAACCGAAGTCGCTAAATATGCAAATATCTAATAAAGCAAGTCCAGCAAACACTAAACCTGTTGATACAGCAATTGATATCAGCATCATCATAAACCTTGTTTTATATCTCAAAACATTTCTAAATGAAGATTTATATTTGAATGCTAAACGATTCCAGATAAATGTCATTTTCTCAAGTAAAATTCTTTTTCCTGATTTTGGAACTTTGGGTCTCAATAAAATAGCAGGTTCATTATTTGCAAGTTTCATACCAAGACTAAATGTTACTAGTAGTGTTACAATAATGATTATTCCAACTGATAAGAAGAAATATCCCGGATTAACAATTACATCAATTGGTGGCATTACATGACCATAATTAAAAATATTACATATTAGCCATGATACACCATACCCAACAAAGAATCCTATTCCCCCACCAACTGCTAATGCAACAAGTGCAAAGAAAATATATTTCATTACAATAGTAAAACTACTAAATCCTAAAGTCTTAAGGCACGCAATTTGTGAACGTTCTTCATCCATTAATCTCATCATTGAAGATAAAACAACCAATAGCGTAACAGCTAAAAATATTATCATCAAAATATTTCCTATTCCTCTTACTTTATCAGCACTTGATATTATTGATTTAAAACTATAATTATCATCAAGAGTAATTATCTTTATGTTTTCGCCTAGTAGTTTAGTAATTTCTTCTTTTTGTTCTCCTATATATTTTTCATAGTCTTTTGAAAAAGAATTAAATAAATTTCTATTTTCTATTTTCACATAGATATCTCCTACTGGTAGATAAGGACAAACTTCTTTTGGACAATATATAATGTTTTCTAACAAATCAAGTTTATTAATCTCTGCAATATTTTTAGGAGTCTTGGTATCTTCAGGATTATTATAGCTTGGTTCTCCATCTTTTCCGAAAGTAAGTGGATTCATAACTATTCCTTTTACTGTTACATTTATTTTATATTCAAAGGGTAGCCCTAAGGCTTCTTTTAAATTTATCTCAACCTTTTCTCCAATATTATACCCTTTAATTTTATTGTCTTTAACTTCTGCATAAACTTGATTTTTATCACTTATGTTAATTTTTTCGCCATTAACAAGTTCGGGTACATTGATATTCCATTTTTCAAAATCTATAAAATATAATCTTAACGATGTTTTTTCCCCAGCTTTTATATCTAGAGACATACCAGTTTCAACATTTTTTTCACCAAAATGACTTTTAATTTTGTTAATCTCTTCTTCAGAAAAACTACCACTTTGACTTTTTATTATAAAATCACTAGCATTTTGGTTTTTATAATAATTTTCAATGCTATCTTTTATCATATCTGTAGGAGAACCAATTCCTGATACAAATCCAACTGAAATTAGAATTACACCAATAAGAGATAGAAGCCTTGTTAGTTGTTTTCTAAACATTCTTCTAACTACTTTAAAATATGTTTTTACCACTCTATCACCTCAATAGGTACAGGATTTTCATTTACTTCAATACTTTCTACCTTTCCACTTTTAATTTTTATG
The DNA here is from genome assembly GCA_934096025.1 of uncultured Bacilli bacterium. GTDB lineage: Bacteria > Bacillota_I > Bacilli_A > RF39 > UBA660 > Onthocola_B. Next base: position 777 of record CAKOLP010000149.1, on the reverse strand, counting down.
ACCTTATCTGCCATAGCTTTTAGCGCAGCATTATGCGTTACAACAATAATTAGTTTATTATCTTTTCTTGAGAGATCCTGTAATAATTGTAAGATTTTTTTACCTGTTACGTAGTCAAGTGCTCCAGTTGGTTCATCGCAAAGTATTAACTTTGGATTTTTAGCAATGGCTCTCGCAATGGAAACTCTTTGTTGTTCCCCACCTGATAATTCTGCTGGAAAATTATTCAGTCTATTAGCAAGTCCTACTTCTTCTAAAACAATTTTAGGGTCTAAGTGATTATCACAAATCTCAACAGCTATTTCAACATTTTCAAGAGCTGTTAAATTAGGCATTAAGTTGTAAAATTGGAATACAAATCCAACATCATTACGTCTGTAATTAGCAAGTTCCTTTTTGTTAAATTTGGTTATATTTTTACCATCAATAACAATTTCTCCACTGGTTGCTCTATCCATTCCACCAAGCAAATTTAAAAGCGTAGTTTTTCCAGCTCCTGATGCGCCAAGAATAACAACAAATTCACCTTCATTTAGTTCAAAAGAAACATCTTCTACTGCAGGTATAGTAATTTCTCCAACATAGTATTCTTTTTTTACATTTTTTAAAGTTAACACTGGCATGGCGCACCTCCACAATTTTTAATTTATTATAACAATAATTTAATTTTTTTTCAATAGTTATGAAATGACAAATTATAATTTTTGTGTTTATTTTATGATAATGTCTTAATAATTAATTTTAGAAAATGTCCCAATAATAAAATATCATGATATA
>CAKOLP010000148.1 GCA_934096025.1 uncultured Bacilli bacterium | reverse complement strand
GCATAATACTTAGCTGTGGCTAAAGATGAAGCATAACACGAAGAATAAATAACATTTGCATTAATTAACTTTACTATCTTAACTGCATTCTTTTCTCCCTCTATTGATAGTGGTCTATTAATTCTTTTTTCCAGTAAACTTTCATCTGTTTCATAAACTATATTATCTAAAACTAAATTATTACTCACAAGATATAATACCATATCACACCTACTTTCTTTAAATAATTTTATCAAAGAATTTTTTTATTGACAACACATTAAAAATAAACTAGTATTAAATTAGAGGTGATACCATGAAACATGAATTAAAAAAATTATTTAAAGAAAGCAAAAAACTTACTATCGAAGAAATTACTTCTTCTTTGGGTGGCAAAAAACGCGCACTAATCCAAGCAAGCTTAAAAAAATTAGAGGGAAACGGCATCATTTATTATGATGATAAAAACTTAACTTATCAAGCGTTTCCTTCTAATTTTTTTATTACAGAAATAGAAGAAATAAATAACGGTTATATTTTCTTTAAACTAAGAGGTGAAAAAAGAAGACTTAGATATAGTAAAGATATTTTACCTGGCACAAGCATTATTGTAAAAGAAGAAAATAATACTCTTTCTTTTGTAAAAAGGCTTCCCAAAAATACTCGTGAAGAACTATTTAGTTTAGATAAAATAACTAACTTATTTTTTCCAGAAAACAGTTATACTTATCAAGAATTAAAGGACAAATTTAATATTCCTGATCAAGAACTAACTAACTATTTAAAAGAACTAGAGGAAGAAGAATTAATTTTTTACCAAGAACAAACTGATACTTACATTCCTCTTGCAAAAGAATACTTCTTATCATTATGCACTTGCAACAAAAAAGGAACATTTAGTATAACTTACAATAATGAGACAAAAGAACTTACCTCTAGAGAAGCCGAGGGAGTACTTCCGTGTGATAAAGCTATATTTACCAAAACACCACTCGGATTTAAACTAGTAAAAATAGCAAAACGAAACAACAACAAAGTCGTATGTGAAATAACCGAGACTGGCACTGTAAAAGTCGTAGGCAGGGATAACTTTCCTATAAAACAAAACAGAAAAATAGCCCATTTAAATCTTAAACCCGGTACTCGCATCTTAGTATCTATAGGAAACACGCTTTCTAATGATGGTTTTAAAATTGATTTAATCGAAGTTCTAGGGCATAAAGAAGATATAGATGCCGAACTTGAAGCCATTGCATACAATAACGGTTTTACCACCAGATACACTGATAAACAATTAAAAGAACTAGATAGTATTCCTAGCCATGTTAGTCCCGAAGAAATAAAGAATCGTTTAGACTTAAGGAATAAAAATATTTTTACAATAGATAGCGAAAGAACTAAAGATATGGATGATGCTATAGGAATCGAAATACTTCCAAACGGAAACTACCAATTAACTGTTGCTATCGCTGATGTTACCCATTATATTAAACCGGGTTCTTCATTATTTGAAAGAGCTTTGAAAAACACGACAAGCTTATATTTAATAGATAGTGTTGTTCATATGCTACATCCCGCTATATCTAATGGAATATGTTCTTTAAATGAAAATGAAGACCGTCTTGTTAAAGCCTACATAGCTGAAATAACTCCGAATGGAAAAGTCGTAGATTTTCAAATTCAAAATGCAGTTATAAAATCTAAAAAGAAAATGACTTACACAGATGTAAATACACTGATTCGAAAAAATATTTGTCCTGCTGGCTATGAAGAATTTCAAGATGACCTCCTACTAATGGCAGAACTCTCAAGCATATTAACAGAAAAACGAAAAAAACAAGGAGGATTAACATTTGACAGCAAAGAAATAGTTTTTAATCTAAATGAAGAAAACGACATTATAAGTATTTCCACTGAAAAGCCTAAAGAAGCTGAAAAACTAATTGAAAACTTTATGGTCTTAACTAATGAACAAGTCGCAGAATATATGCTTAACTTAGGTATCAGTTTTATTTATAGAAACCATGATATTCCTTATGATGACAAAATAAATGAAACAATCAAGACAATTAAAAACTTAGATTATCGAATTAATGCCATTAATTCTTGCAAAGACCCACACGTTTTACAAAAAATACTCCAATCATTAAGTTCTAAAGAAGAATTCTTTATTCTTTCCTCTTTACTTTTAAGAAGTATGCAAAGAGCTTACTTTAGTACTGAAAACCATGGTCACTACGGCTTAGCTTCTAAAGCTTATTCTCAGACAACATCCCCTATCAGAAGACTAATGGACTTAATAATAGAATACATTATAGACAATATAGAAAATATTTTTGCAGATGAACACACTTTTAATGAATTAAAACACAAATTAGCAGAATTATGTGAACATGCCACTTTTATGGAAAAATGTGCCGACAAAGCCGTTTATGAAGCAAACCAATTGTATATGATTAACTACTGTTTAAAGCATCCTGACTTAGTTCACAATGCTTATATTGCTGAAATTACCCCAAGATACATTGTAGTTAAAACTGATGCTTTAATCGAGGGAAAAGTAATGCTTGATGATATCGAGGGCGACTACCAATATGATGTAAACTGCAAATGTCTTAAAAATCCCAACAAAAACAGACTATATATTGGCTCAAAAATAACCCTTTCTTTAAAAGATGCCAACCCAGAATACAGAGAACTTTACTTCTATGGAAAACCCCTTATAAACGAATTAACCTTAACTAGAACAAATCCCCATTGTTCTTCTAATCAAAAACAAGCATAAAATAATTTAGATGCTTGTTTTTTATAAATTGTATAATAGAAACTCATAAAAAATATATTATTAAAGGCAAAAAAAGAATTATGTCACTATTTCAAACAGGTCTTACCCTCT
>CAKOLP010000147.1 GCA_934096025.1 uncultured Bacilli bacterium | reverse complement strand
GATATAGATATAGATGTTAAATATTTAGGCTCTGGAAAGATGATTAATGAGAATTTTTTGGATTTAGAAGAAAAAATATTAACTAATCGACTTAAAAATAAGAGCAAAGATATAAAGAATTATTTAGAGAGGAAGTGAATTATGTTTAAAGATAATAAAAAATTAGTGGCAGAGACAGTATTTATTAAAGAAGCCCTAAAGAATAATTTATCTTTACAAGAGTTTTTACTTCTTTTGTTTTTTGATAATTCTTTTGATTTAGTATTTGATATGAAAGTAATTGCTAAAACAATTAATATGAGTGAAGCAGATGTTTTGGTGGCTTATGGAAGCTTAATTAATAAAAAACTTATAAAGGTAGTAGCAGACAAAGATGGTTTTGGAAAAGTTACAGAGAAAGTATCATTAGATAATTTTTATAATGAGATTAAAAATAGTTATAAAAAAGAAGAAGAACAAGAGGTTAGAACTGATATTTTTAGTAGCTTTGAAAATGCTTTTGGGCGAACTCTTTCTAATATAGATTATGAAATTATTAATGCGTGGATGGAAAAAGGATTTAGTGAAGAACTTATTTTAGAAGCCCTTAAGGAAGCTGAATATAACGGAGTACTTAATTTAAGATATATTGATAAAATATTGTATGAATGGAATAGAAAAGGGATAAAAACAAAAGAAGATATTCATAAAAATTTAAGTAGTGATGAAAATAGACCTATTTTTGAAACTAGTGTTTTGGAGTATGATTGGTTAAATGATAAGTAAGGAAGTTTTAGAGAAGTTAGATTTAATGGTACCTAATCCGGTTTGTGAATTGAACTATAATAAAGACTATGAGCTTTTGATTGCTGTGGTTTTATCGGCTCAATCTACGGATAAAAGGGTTAATGTGGTAACAAAAGAATTGTTTTCAAAATACGATTTAGAGGGATTAAGTAAAGCAAATTTAAAAGATATAGAAAGTATTATTTATCCGGTAGGTACTTATAAAAAGAAAGCATTTTTTATTGTGGAAATTGCTAAGAGTTTAATAAGAGACTATCAAGGTAAAGTGGTAAATAATCGTGAATATTTGGAAAAATTGCCTGGTGTTGGAAGAAAAACTTGTAATGTTGTTTTAGGAGAATTATTTAATGTTCCAACATTTGCAGTTGATACACACGTTAAGAGAGTTGCAAATAGATTAGAGTTAGTAAAAACTGATAATGTTTTAAAGATAGAGGAAAAATTAAAAAAATTTTTTCCAGAAGATAAATGGGTAAGGGTACATAAACAAATGGTTTTGTTTGGAAGATATATTTGTAAAAGTGTAAAGCCTGAGTGTGATAAATGTCCTTTTAAATGCAAATATCAAAGAACTGATTGCTAATTTATGTAATATTTGATAAAATTTTCTTAGATAGTAAAAAGGATTGATATTAAATGAAAAGAATACTAGTTATATTTTGTAGTTTGGTTTTAGTTAGTATTATTACTTTTAATGTAGTTAAGAAATATAATGATGCAAGAGATGATTATACTATTAAAGATACAAATATGTTAAGTATGATGTTGGAAACTGCAATTGGTTCTAATGAGTATGTAGAGGCTAGTGGAAATGAGTGGCCAAATGAAGAATATACCTTTAATAGTGAGCTTTCTGCATGTGAAAACGGCAGTAAACTAAGTTGGAATAGCAATACTAAAAGGGTAGTAGTAAATGGAAATATTAGTGATAAGTGTTATGTTTATTTTGATAAGACTAAGAAGACTTTAGCAAGTTATATTAAAAATTTGTATACTGGAACACAAGGGAAAAATAATTTATATTTGCACGATAGTACTTTAGAAAATGGAGCTGGAGATAATTCTTATAGATATGCAGGTTCTAGTGAGACAACAAATAACTTTGTATGTTTCGGATATGATTCTACAGACGGAACTTGTCCGACTGATTATTTATATAGAATAATTGGAGTTTTTGGAGATAATGTAAAATTAATAAAATATGATTATGCAAAATCTACGTTACTAGGAACTACTGGTGATTATAAAACAACTTATAAATCATCTGGTGGCTGGGGAACTAGTAAAGGTACAAATACACAGGATGAAATAGGTGGTTACTATTGGAATTATAATGGGACAAGCAAAACTGGTGATTATCAATATGGTTCAAATACTTGGAGTACAAGTTTATTAAATAAAACAAATTTAAATAACAATTTTACAACTAAACTAGGAACAACATGGTCAAATAAAATAGCAACAACAACATGGAAAGTCGGAGGAAATACATGGGCAAATATAGGAGCTCAAAATGCAAAAACTGCTTATACTAATGAGATTACATCTCCAGTTGCTAATACAACTGTTAGTGCAAAAGTAGGCTTAATGTACGTAAGTGATTATATGTATGCAGCAAGCCCAACTTATTGGACATATAAAGGTTTAGATACAGCAACAATAGATTACGGCGCAGCGGTTAATGATAATTGGATGTATATGGGACTTTATGAATGGACAATCGCTCCGCGCACGGACAATTCGTATAATTTGTTCAGTGTGCACAATGACGGTTACGTGGGCAACGACACTGCGAACGCTGCTACTGCCGTCCGGGCAGCCTTTGCTCTTGAGTCTTCGATAACATATGCTGGCGGGGCTGGAACAGCAGCCGAGCCAATTTTGTTATCATAGAAAAAGTATTATCAGGGATTTTAGGAAGAAATCAAGAAAACAAAATATTTCTTCTTTTCTTTTTCCCTGATAATGTTTATAAATTTAATAACTGGTCTATTTTTACATTTTTATAGCAGCTATTATTTTTAGAATACTATATTCCTAAAATAGTATGAAATAGTATACAAGTACATACTAAAGCATACATAGTTTGATAAGATTTTTCAGTAGCATTAACTATGTTTTCTATATAAAATCC
>CAKOLP010000146.1 GCA_934096025.1 uncultured Bacilli bacterium | reverse complement strand
TTAATATAATGATTGTTTAAAAAAATGGTGTTTAATAACACCACTTTAATTATTAATAATTTTTAACTTCAAGTTCCATTTCATCTTCAACTCGTTGCATAATCATATCCCGAGCTTTTTCTTGAGGTAAACCAGCAATTTTTTCTAATCGGACCATTTCTTCTTTCAATAGTCCATCCATTTTTTCCTCTTTATCTTGTAATTTCTTTTGTTTAGCTAATAAATCATTTTCTTTTTCTTGCAATAAATTATCTCTATTTTGTAACATTTCTTCTCTTTTATCTAAACTGTTCTCTCTATTTAATAATCTATCTTCATTTTGTAGCAAGTCTGCTTTCCTACTTTTAATCTCTTTATCAGTTTCTTCTTTCAACCGATGTTGCTCCTGCTTAATTTCTAGTAAAGTATCTCTTTTATTTTTTTCTATTTCTTTCTTAGAATCCTCAATAAATTTATTAGCTTTTTGAATAGCTTTCGAAGCTTTTATGGAAAAAAATACCCATATACCTATGCTTCCCACTAAAATTCCAACAACAAGGGATAAAATGGCAACTAAAACAATATCCATTTAAATCCTCCATCTTCTATAGAATAATTAATTTACTTAATCTACAATTTAATTATACCCACAAATAAAAAAATAATCAAGAACATATTATTTTAAACCTCATATATCCTTGAATATTTTTACTACATTTACTTCCTAACTTTTAAAACTTTAAACAAAAACTTAACATTATACTTATAAAACCTAACCAACCTTTCAGGTTCACATATAATTCTATATAGCCATTCTAAATTAAGCTTAATAAATAACTTCGGGGCCCTTTTCTTAGTGCCACTTAATACATCAAAGCTTCCTCCTACGCCAATAAAAACACCTTTTTTAAACTTATCAAAATATTTATAAATTAACTTTTCTTGCATAGGTATACCTAAAGCCAATAAACAAATATCCGGTTTAGCTTTAATTATTTTTTCCATAACTTTATCTTTATCAGTTACATATCCATTACAATATCCCACAATTTTTATCTTCGGATAATCACTTTTAATATTTACAACTAACTTTTCAATAATCTCAGTTTTAGCCCCAAACAAATAAATACTATACCCATTTTTATTGGCTTCATCTAATAACTTTTCGGTTAACTCAATTCCTGTAATCCGTTCCTTAATAGGTAAACCTACCCATTTACTTGCTTTAACAACAGCTATTCCATCAGCAACAAGTGAAGTCTTTTCACTCATAAGCAAATTCTTTATATCTTCATCTTTTTTGGTCATTATCAAAGTCTCTGGATTAACTGTTACGATGAACCTTTTCTTATGTATCTTTAAATCTTTCTTTACTTCCTTAAAATATGAAGCAAAATCTCCCCTATATAACCTATTTATATATTCTTTCATTATTCACCATTGTCTTGTTTAATTAAATCAATAATTGCTTGAGCCTTTTTACTCCAGTCATTTTCCTTTGCTTCCTTATCTAACAATTTAATATACTTTTTATCCTCTCTTAAAGTTAAAGCTTTTTCTATTTTTTTCAAAAAATCCTTATGAGTATCACCAATTAATATACTCTCATACTTCAAACACTCCGGCATTTTCGTAGTAACTATTGGTTTATGCAAAGCCATATACTCAAATATCTTCACCGGGCTTGTTGACTTCGTAATTTCATTAATCAAAAAAGGAATCATTAAAACATCAGCACTCTTTGCATAGTACTTAAGTACCTTATAATCTCTACTACCTAAAAAATAAATATTTTCTTCTCCATTTAAATTCTCATCAAATGATTCATCATACTTTATCCCAAAAAGCACAATACTATATTTATTCGTTTTAGCCAAAGTCTTTAATAACTCATAATCAAACCACTTAGCCAAAGCCCCATAATACATTAAAATAGGTTTCTTTTTATCTAATATATCTTGAAACTCTTTTTCAAACTTATATTCTTGAAACTCTTGAAAAAATTCATAATCTACCCCATTTGATGAAAACACCAAATTCTTTTTTCCTCTTTTCTTTATTACTTCTTGTTCCAACAAATCAGCAGTAACAACAATATATACATTATCATTTTTCATTACATAATCAAATTTATCAACAATATTTTGGGGAAGACTTTGAGTACCTGCAAGTTCCGGAGATAAATGATCTACATATTCATAAATAAATTTATACCCATTATGCAAATAATCTTCTATGTTTAGAACCGAAAGCTTCCAATCTGTAGAATATACTTGAACGTACTTAGGCACCTTTACAAAACTTAATTCCCTCATTAACAATTTATTTAAAAGAACATTATTAAAATTTACTAAATATAAATTATCTTTAATACGCTTTATAGTTTTAACTTTATCTGTCATAGTTGTAACTTCATAAAGCATTAAAGACTTATTCTTAGCCAAATTATTTGCTATATGCTGTGGTCTTTGAAACAACTCGACATTATATCCAAAACTACTTCGCCATAAAATTATTCGTTCATAACTATTATTCTTAAGCATCTCTTGAATTATTTTTCGATACGCTCCTTTATGAAACATCACATCAAAACTTATTTTATCTAAATAATTAGCAATAATATAAGCTTTTAATTTCTTTAAAAAACCCCAAAAACCATATTTTTTATAAACATTTATTAACTTCGATATCTTTTCTTTCATAAGCAACTTTCCTTTATATCTCTATCATAACAAATAGTACTAAAAAGTGCAAATATTTACAAACACTTTTTATTTGTTTATCTATAACTTCTTTAATTTTATCAAGACCACTCCTTATTCCAAAATTGCCAATTGAAAAACAAGCATTTTTATTATATACTTAAAATATATATTAAAGAGGTATAAAATGAAAATAGCTTTATTTACAGATACATATGAACCATTTATCTCCGGAGTAACCACAAG
>CAKOLP010000145.1 GCA_934096025.1 uncultured Bacilli bacterium | reverse complement strand
GCGCTAAGATGAGTTTTAGTGAAAAAAATAATTAGAATTAAGAAAATTAGATGTAAAAGAATTATCAGATTATATGCAAAAAAAATAAAAACTAAGAAAATTAGAAAATTTAGTAAAAGCTAAAAAAATAAATCCAGGATATCAAAGTTTAGAACCATACTACCACATTAATGGGATTAATTAAATTTAATTTGATAAATACTTTGCCATTAAATGAGATAACTAGAATAGAATCGTCTTTAGGAATTAATGCTTTAAATAAAGCGACAATTATAAATTTCATGATAGGTTACCTTTAAGAAAAGATTAATTTTTCTAAAAATTAAGCGAAAACTACTTTTTCGACTAAACTATAACATTTAATTTAGTAATGATATTTAAAAGTATGACATTTTAAATAAATAGTTTATATTATTTAATAAGATGAACCTAGAAAATCGTAGCTAAGTTTTTTTGGCTATTAAAATAACCGGCAAAATAACCGGCAAAATAACCGGCAAAATACTAGAAAAAATATAAATTATATGATAAAATGCGTTTAGAATATTGGAGGAGTTTATGATTGATACACTAGAAAATTCAAGAATTGAATTTAAAATAAAATTAGTTGATGATTTAGAGGAGTCTGTCATTGGTTTTCTAAATAGTAAAGATGGGGGTATTATTTATCTAGGTGTAAACGATAAAGGCGAAGTTGTCGGATTAAATAATGATTTAGATTTATTACAAAGAAAAATAAAAGATAGAATTATATCTAATATTGAACCATCCACTTTAGGCTTATTTGATATAGAAATATTAAATGATAATACGAAAAATTATTTAAAACTTACTATTGCAAGAGGTTTAGAAAAACCATATTATTTAAAGGGTATGGGGATGACCCCTGATAGCTGCTTTCTAAGAGTTGGCAGTTCTAATGAAAGGATGGACAGTCATTTAATAAGTAAAATGTTTAGGGAAAGAACGAGAAACTCTATTAAAAACATTATTTCACCTAGTCAGGAATTAACGTTTGCTGATTTAATAATTTATTATAATGAAAAAGGTTTTGATATAGGTAAAAACTTTGAAAAGCAATTAGGTTTCTTTACACAAGATAATAAATATAATTATTTAGCATATCTTTTAGCTGATGAAAATACGGTTTCTATTAAAGTTGCCAAATATGCTGGTGATGACGTTGATGAGTTAATGGAAAATTACGAATATGGTTTTTGTTCATTAATAAAAGCAACTAACAGAGTATTAGAAAAATTTAAAGTTGAAAATAAAATATATGCAAAAATTACATATCCTGAAAGAAAAGAAAATCCAATGTATGATTATAATGCTGTAAGAGAGGTTATTATAAATGCATTAGTTCATAATGATTGGGCTAGTGAATATCCACCTAAATTTGAATTTTTTTGTGATAGATTAGAAGTATCTTCATTTGGCGGAATACAAAGTGAATTTACTAAAGAAGAATTTTTGGAAGGATACTCAGCTCCTAAAAATCCAGAATTAATGCGTGTATTTAGGGATTTGGAATTGGTTGAACATTTAGGAACTGGTATTAGAAAAATATTAAAAAAATATAATAAAAGTATTTTTAATTTTTATCCTCATTTTATAAGGGTTAGTATTAAATATAATAAAAATAAATTTGAATATGAAAGTGGTAAAATTACAAATGAAATAGAAGGATTAACAAAAGTACAAGAAGACATTATTCAATTATTATTAGATGAACCACATTTAACGCAAGTGGAAATAGCTAATATATTAGGTGTAGGTGAAAGAAAAGTAAGATACAATATGAAAGAATTAATTGATAAAAATCATATAGAAAGAATTGGCTCTAATAAAACTGGGAAGTGGAAGGTAGTTAGTAAGAAAAGCGGGAAATAACAAAATAATTACATTTAATAAAAAAGGCAGAAAAATTATTTGCAAAAGATGGAGGATGAACTATATGGCTGGAAATTGACTGAAGTAGTTTCAGGGGTATATAATGATAGACATCAAGAATTATGTTTTAATGGGACGCTAACAAAAAATAAAGGTGAAACGTTAAAACAAGAGTTATATAAAAAGTTAGTTAGAGTATTAAAAGGTAGATATGGCAAAATTGAATAAAACAATTTATTTTGTATAAATTATAGTATGGGTTAGTTATTTACTTCGTATAACACCAAGTTAATTTAAAGAAATGTTATTAATAATATTCTTTTTTTTGTGAATTAATTTTAGTTTCTTAACCCATTATGTAGTTGAGTATAATAAAAGAATTAAAGTAAAGTGCCTTTTTTCGGCAAAAAGCTACATAAGTGTTGATATTTAGAGGCATAATCTGTTATAATCTAACTACGAGAGGATATTAATTCATGAAAAAAATAATTAATAATTTAAAGTATACTTATAAAAAATATGGATTTTTATTGCAACAATTAGTTGCAAGAGATTTTAAAGTTAAATATAAAAGAAGCATATTAGGGATATTTTGGAGTCTATTATATCCTGTTTTAATGATGTTGGTAATGTCAATAGTATTTTCTAATATTTTTAGAATATCAACCCCGGGAGTAAGCTATCTAGCTTATTTACAAATCGGATTAACATTCTTTAACTATTTTAATGAGGCATCTAATTTAGCTATGAGTAGTGTTGTGGCAAATTTTAGTCTTATTAATAAGGTATATATACCAAAATATATATTTCCATTATCGAAATGTATTTTCGTAGGAATTAATTTTCTTCTTACACTAATACCTTTATATGCAGTAATTATTCTAACAGGAACTGGATTAAACTGGTGGCATTTATTATTACCATTTGCTTTTTTATGTCTGTTTTTATTTACTGTAGGAATGGGTTTTATTTTGGCAACAATATCTGTGTTCTTAAGAGATATGTTTTATATTTATGGTATTATTATAACGATATGGACATACTTAACAC
>CAKOLP010000144.1 GCA_934096025.1 uncultured Bacilli bacterium | reverse complement strand
GTTCTAAGTCATCGCTTAAGTTGCTTAGTTCTTGTAAGGATTCATCTTCTAGGTTTAAGATATCTCCGTTTTTTAAACGATAGTATTTCTTTTTGCTTTTTAAATCTTTAAAGATATTTACTAGTTCTTCACTTTTGATATCTCCGAGGTCAAAGTTATAACCCATAATATTGTCAGTACCTAGTTTAAACATAGAACTTATATTTGTCTTTTTCTTTATATTTATGTTCTTAAATTTTTCCGTAGTAAATACTTCGTAAAGATTTGCTAGTTCTTCAAGACCATCTTCTAAAAACTCAACTTGCTTTTCTAAGTCTACTAAAATTAGTTTTTCTTTTTCAATAGTAAAACCATACTTTAAGATATTATTTATAACGTTAGTTTCATAATTTAAATCTCTTAAAACTGAGTTATCACTAGCAAAATACGCTACTTCTTTATCATCATAAATAAATTTAGGATCTGCTAAAATGTAATTGTTTCTAATATCAAAATAGATTCTTGTATTTATATTTTTAGGAATAATTAAGTCATCTACAGAGGAATCTACTTCAAGATTTTTCTTGATTACTGATAAAAGTCCTTTTGTAAAAATAGGAATATCCTCTTTGGAAATAGTTATATTATCCGTATCATTTTCGACCAAGTTGTTTATCATGTCTTGTTCTTTACGAGATAAATGATATAGTTTTCCCTTATATAAGATATACTCATAATCTTCATCAAAAATGGTTTCCATTTTATTTAAGTCAAAGGATAAAACATAAGTATCTGCTTCTTTTTTCAAATTTGTATCAATAGGAAAGCCCTCGATAATGCCATTTACTTTGTAGTCGCTGATTATAAAAGAATTGTTTTTAATCCGATTTAATAACTTCTTTAAGTCATTGCCTCGACGATAATATCCATAATTATTAGTAGAATATTCTAAATAAGCATAAAGAATGTTTTCATTTTCTTCCGATAAGTAATATGTCTTTGCATCATATGTAAAACTTTTTCCAAAATAAATAGTTCCCTCTTGAGACTCATAAGCATCTATAAAAGCACTTAAATGATTTTTCATTACATATAGTTTATTTTCCCCAACGCTTAGTTTCGGAGTTATTTCTTTATAAGAACCATAATAACTTGAACTATATGAGTCAATATTTATGTTTAATTGCAAATTTAATTCTTTTTTAATAGTGTTTTTTTCTTCCGCAAAACTTTCTAAAAGTATTTTGCCAACATCCACAAACTCTTTGTGAAATATAACATCACAATAGTGATATAAACAAGCCGCGATATGTTTACAACTTCTTGTCTGTCTAAATTGTTTACAATCACAATAACAAGTCTCCAAATTTAAATCCTTATAAATAATTATGCCAACATCATAATAAGTATTTTTGGTTTCTGAGTCTACTTCAAAATGATATATCTTTCCTATATCTGTAGTATCTTCTTCCTCGAGTGATATTTTTTCTACATCGTATCTTTTGCCTTTTACAATATCATCAAGCTTAACAAAAGCCCGTATGTTTGTCTTGCTAATTAATTCATCAAAATTTTGTTCCATATATAGTACCTCACATTTCCTTATAATAACATAAAACAAAAAAACTTTAAAGCATTAAATAAGACTTTAAAGTTCCATTAATATTTTCATATATTGCAATATCTTCATTGTTAAAAGTAAAAATTACTTTATCTTTAATATTAAAAGCATTTGGTATTTTAGCACCATTTTTTACTTTACGATATAAGTCTTCTTCTAGAGAGATTACCGGATATGGCAAAAAATCTTTGATGTTTTGCATAACATAATTATTGTTTTTTATATCTTCTAGAGTATAAGATTTATCAAGGGTAAACCCTCCTTGTTGTGTTCTTGTAAGATTGTTCATAGTCCCCAAGACATTTAAGGTATTTAGAATATCTATAATTAACGACCTTATATATGTTCCTTTGGATACCTGAGTTTTAAACGTTATTATATCATCTTTATAATCTATAAGCTCTAAGGAATAAATGTGGACTTCTCTTTTGGGAAGTTCTACTTCCATATTAGCTCTAGCATATTCATAAAGCTTTTTGCCATTAACCTTGACTGCTGAATAAATCGGCACAGTTTGCATATAGGTTCTCGGAAAAGTATTAAAAGCTTTTATTACCTCAGGATATGAGGGAAGCTTTTTGTCCACTTTAACGCAAGTCCCTGTGATATCATCTGTATCAGTTTTTATTCCTAGTTTAATTTCTGCAATATATTCTTTGCTAAGGGAAGTGATATCTTCGGTTAATTTGGTATATTTACCAAAAAGACATACAAGAACACCAGTTGCTAGTGGATCTAGAGTTCCTGTATGACCAATTGATTTATAAGAAAATATACGATTAAGCTTGTTTATAACATCCCTGCTTGTGTAATTTTTAGGTTTATTTACAACTAAAAGACCATTCATAAACACCTAATTTTGTTCTTCAAGTTTTTCGATTATTTTTTCAATCTTTTCCCCATATTCGATTGATTTATCATAAATAAAACGAAGTTGTGGAGTATGACGAAGTTCTATTTTTTCGCTTAATCTTCCACGGATAAAAGACGCTGCTTCATTAACTTCTTTTTCTAATTTTTTTTCATCCATATCACTTATAGAAGTAAAATATACTTTACATAAACCTAAATCACTAGTAACATCACAACCTGTTATTGTTATTGTTTTTAATAAGCTATCTCTTACTTCAGTTAATAAAATTTCATTAATATATTTAGCTATATCACTTGAGATACGTTTGGCTTTAAAACTAGGCATGTGGCACCTCGACCATTTCAAAGGCTTCGATAATATCTCCCTCTTTAAAGTCATTAAACTTTTCTAAAGTAATTCCACATTCAAAACCTTTTTTAACTTCTTTAACATTGTCTTTTCCTCTTTGTAAAGTAGAAATAGCCTCATCACTAGCAATAATTATA
>CAKOLP010000143.1 GCA_934096025.1 uncultured Bacilli bacterium | reverse complement strand
ATTGGTTCACATGGTCTAGAAGAAAGAGGGCTATACCGTGTTCATCAATTTGAAAAACAAGAAATGATAGTTTTATGTGAACCAGAAGATTCAAAAGCTTATTATGAACAAATGTGGAAGTATACTGTAGAAGTATTTAGAAATTTAAATGTTCCGGTAAGACAACTTGAATGTTGTAGTGGGGATTTGGCTGATTTAAAAGTTAAGTCATGTGATATTGAAGCATGGAGTCCACGGCAACAAAAATATTTTGAAGTTGGTTCTTGTTCAAACCTAGGAGATGCTCAAGCTAGAAGATTAGGTATAAGAGTTAAAGATGAAAAAGGAAACTATTTCTTACATACATTAAATAACACTTGTCTAGCTACTCCAAGAGGATTAATTGCAGTAATTGAAAACAATTATAATGAAGATGGATCTGTAACGGTACCTTTAGTATTACAACCTTATATGGGTGGTAAAAAGGTATTAACTCCTCAAAAATAATGTAAACTCTATGTAAAAATTAATAAGAGATTTTGTCGAAAAAAAACGAAAGCATTGCGCAAAAAAAATAAATGTTTAGAATAACGTTTTGAAAGCGGGTTTTGGTAAATAAAAAATCATAATTTGATTGTTATGTCAACTCATGGATAACACTCACCTTTCTAAAACTTATTCCACTAAAATTTTATCAAAAACGCTTTCGTTTTTATTTTGGTTATGATAAAATAATTGCTTAGAAAAGGAAGTGTAAATATGTTAGTACCAGATTTAAATGTTGCCAAAGATAGAACAAAAACAGATATAAAAACTAAAGAATTAAATCTTAATATTGAACCTATTTATAAAGGTAAAAAGTATTTTTTAAGAACTTATGGTTGTCAAATGAACGTTCATGATTCTGAAGAAATTAAGTATTATTTAGAAAGCTTAGGTTATGAAGAAGTAGATGAATTAGAAGCAAGTGATATTGTTGTTTTAAATACTTGTGCTATAAGGGAAAATGCTAAAGATAAAGTATTTGGTTATTTAGGTCGTTGCAAACACTACAAAAAAATTAAAAAAGATTTAATAATTGTTATAGCTGGTTGCTTAATGCAACAACCTCATGAAATTGAAGAAATAAAAAATAGACATGATTATATAGATATTGTTATTGGGACACATAATTTAAGTGAGTTACCAGAAATGATTGCAAATGTAAGTAGTAGTCATAAACAAGATATAGAAGTTTATTCTAATAGTGATATTGTTTTTGAAAATGTTAAATATAATAGAGATTCTAAAGTAAGTGCATGGATTAATATAATTTATGGTTGTGATAAGTTTTGTACTTATTGTATAGTTCCATATACAAGAGGTAGAGAACGTAGTAGAAAAATGGAAGAAGTTTTAAAAGAGGTTGAGGAATTAAAAGAAAAAGGCTATTTAGAAATAACTTTGCTAGGTCAAAATGTTAATGCTTATGGTAAAGACTTGAATTTAGGTTATGACTTTGCAACTCTTTTAGAAAATGTAGCTAAAACTGGTATTCCTCGGATTAGGTTTGTAACATCTCACCCATGGAACTTTACTGATAAAATGATAGAAGTAATAGGTAAATATGATAATATAATGCCTTATGTTCATTTGCCAATTCAATCTGGTAGTGATGAACTACTTAAGAAAATGAATCGTAAATATACTATTGAGGAATATAAAGAATTATTTAATAAAATTAAAAAGACTGTAAAAAATGTAAGTATAACAACCGATATAATAGTAGGATTTCCTAATGAAACAGAAGAAGACTTCCAAAAAACTTTAGATATAGTTAATTATTGTAAGTTTGATGGGGCATATACATTTATTTTCTCAAAAAGAGAGGGTACAGTGGCAGCTAAAATGGAAGATAGTGTAAGCTTAGAAGAAAAAGAAGAAAGATTACAAAGACTAAATGAACTGGTAAATAAGTATTCTAAAGAAAATAATATGAAATTATTAAATAAGATTGAAAAAGTTTTAGTAGTGGATAAAAATGAAAAAGATGCTTCTAAGTTGTTTGGCTATACTGAAACTATGAAATTGGTTAATTTTGTAGGTGGCGAAGACTTAATTGGAAAAATAGTATCAGTAAAAATAACAGCAGCCAAAAGCTTTAGTCTAGATGGGGAAGTAGTTCTTGAAAATTAAAATGTGCTTGAAAAAGGCATATTTTTTTATATAATAAAAATATTTTTTACTATAAATTCATAAAATTGTCAAAAAACGCTTGCATTTACATTTAGGGTCTGGTATAATTCTAATTGTTACCGGGAGATACGGGCGCTTAGCTCAGTTGGTTAGAGCACCTGCCTTACAAGCAGGGGGTCATAGGTTCGAGTCCTATAGCGCCCACCATTTTATTTTTTTGATTATTGCCGACATAGCGTAACTGGCAGCGCAACTGACTTGTAATCAGTAGGTTGGGAGTTCGACTCTCTCTGTCGGCACCATTTTTTTGGGGAGATAGCGAAGTGGCCAAACGCGGCAGACTGTAAATCTGTTCCTTCGGGTTCCATGGTTCGAATCCATGTCTCCCCACCATTTTAGATATTATGTTTGCCTCGTAGCCAAGTGGTAAGGCATCAGACTTTGACTCTGACATTCCGCTGGTTCGAACCCAGCCGAGGCAGCCATCTGGTTCGTTAGCTCAGTAGGTAGAGCATTTGACTTTTAATCAAAGGGTCCTGGGTTCGAATCCCAGACGAGCCACCATTTTAAAAACAAAATTCCAAATTAGTGGAATTTTTTTGATTTAGATATTGCTTTTTATATTTTTATGTAATATAATATTATTGCACTTGGGAAATGCGCCCATAGCTCAACTGGATAGAGCGCTAGACTACGGATCTAGAGGTTGGGGGTTCGAATCCCTTTGGGCGTACCATTAATATTTTATCGGGAAGTAGCACAACTTGGCAGTGCACATGGTTTGGGACCATGAGGTTGCAGGTTCAAATCCTG
>CAKOLP010000142.1 GCA_934096025.1 uncultured Bacilli bacterium | reverse complement strand
GTTAAAATATTATCATTTTTTGAAATATCTACATTGAAATCTTTTATACTTCTAGTTTTTATAGTTTTTATAAATTGTTCATATTCACTATCATTTTTAAACTCTGTTTTTATATAATAATCTTCACTTTCTACTTGATATATTGAAAAGACTTTGTAGATACATTTTTCATTTTCTGTATTTAATATAATACTTGTATTTTCTTCATTATTATACCAATCAGATTTTAAAATATTTTTCATACTTCCAAACATTGAACCATCTCTTACATTATGCCCATAAATAATAATATTTTTATCTGTACCATCAAATTTATTTCTATAATCTGCAAAAATCCAACCTGCCGAATTAGTACTTTTATCAAAACTATGATTTAGGTAAAAGCTATTATTTTCAGTTTTTACTACAGGATATTCAACATTTGTGTTATTTACTTTAAGCCATGCAACAGAATCATTATTTTGTTCCTTTAATTTATTAAAATTAACAGTATATTCTTCATCTTTACTATCTTCAACTGTTACAGTATCTTTTATTTTTTCTACTATTTCATTATTATTTGTCTTATCTTTATACCACGCACAAATTTTAATTCCTGAATATATTAAAATAGAAAACAGTAAAATATATATAATAAGATTTAAGATGATTTTTTTCTTATTATTATTTTTTCTTGCTCTTTTTCCCTTTTCCATCATTGTTCCTTTCGTATATAAAGACTAGCTGTTAGTACCATCAATTGTTCCACCATTAGCGTTTAATATTGATATCAATAGAAGTTACGATCTTTCCATTTAGATCCCATCCTTTAAATTTTCTTACCCATTTATTCTACCTGCAAATGAGTCCAATGTCAAGTTTTTATTATTTTATCATATTGTATTTTAATTTTTAAATTTTTTACCAATTTCTCCGTGCCTTTGTGGTAACTATTATTTTATATTTTAGAAGTTTTAATAATGAAAAAATAAAAAAAACAATCTGTGCTATTATAAAAATAACACAGATTGCAAAATCATTAATGAGATTACCAAACATTTATATCTCCACTCATTGCAGAAGCATTTACATCTGCCGTATAACCAATACCTTTATGGCAGTTTGTAATATCTCCGCTCATTGAATTGGCATGGAGATTGAGATGTCCAATATTATTGAACTTGGCTGATATATCTCCGCTCATAGTAGAAATTTCAACTCTAATGTCTTTAGTTGCATTGGCAAAAAAATCTACATCTCCACTCATAGTAGTAATGGAAGCATTTGTAAACATTGCTCTTGTTTCTACACTTCCGGACTTAGTTTTAATTTCGAGCTGTTCAGTAGAAACTTTTTCACTTACTTTAATGTTCCCAGATGCACTATTAACACAAATTACTTTAAAAGTTTTTTGAGGTACAGTAACATCAAGTTTCAAGTTACTAATGTAGCAGTTTCCGCTACTCTTTAATTTAATTCTGAGTTCACTATTTACAATGCGAACATCAAAATCAACATCGCCATCTACATTAGCTTCTCCATATAAGTGTACTTCAACTTCCTTAGATAAATTTGAAACCGAAATGTTGACATTAGCAAATCTAGAATCAATTAATATCTTTTCCAAATTGCTAGCATCTCCAGTTTTCTTTCTATCAATTTTTTTACCTTTTGCCATTTCACCTCCGTCGGTTACAATCCGTCCATTAATAATTGTAAAATTGCCTCCTAAAATTACATTGTCAAAATACATGATTTTTTCCTCCTAATTGTTGTATGATTTTTTTGATAATACTCGGCAATACTAATTACCGTTATAGGAATTTTAACACAAAGGTCATTGCCTATATTATATATATTTTACCATAATTTACCATAATTTTCAAGTTGTAAATAAATGATAAAAAGCGTTATGCGAACTTATAAAAAAACTCCCTCTTTCGAGAGAGAAAAGATAATACTTTTTTTAGGAAAAGATTAACCAACCTGAACAATGTAGATACTGTTACGAGTGGTTACTCGATAGATGTTGTTTCCCATTTCAGAAACTTCCTTAACAGTGCTAGTATTCCGGTCAATCAGTGTAGGTAGACCATTAATGAACTCCAACTTAGAGCACTTATATCTTTCACCTACAACAGGAACAGTGCGTGCAAGAGCCATAAAAGTTTTTGCTGTATTTACCGAATTGACATCATCAAACCATATAGAATTAAATTTTCCATTTACACCTTTCAAAGTGTAATCAGTCTGAAAACCACGATCATTTACATAGGTAACCTCGTACTCTTTGCCAACAACCAGTTCAGTAGGTTCCGAGCACCTATAGTAACTTATAGTTCCACCATTGTAACGTACAATCTTTGCCATTTTTTTCCTCCTTGCGTAATAACGCGTTCTTTGATGTTTGTTTTCTACAGATGAAACGGAGTAAAAACGATTCATCACTTATAATTATACCATATTTTACATAAAATTGCAAATTGTTTTGATGTTAAATAGTGTAAAAATCTGTTGATACTTTTCATCATATTACTACTGATTCAGATGAAAGATAGGCTTTTCTACAAAAAGAATAGACAAATATTCAAAATTAAATGATTACAAACATAATACTGTTGCTATATCTTCCTGTAGTTGTTTTTTTATATATTCAAAATAACCAATAACATAACAAATAAACCAATTAAAAAACCTTTCCAGCCAAAAAAACATATCCAAACAACCAATGCTAATACCATAATCAGACAAGCACCTAATAAATTAAAAATTATTAATTGAGAATCTGCAGCAACTCCTTCTTGTGTTGTAGAATAATTTATTCCATCTGTATATATAATTATACTTTCCCCTTCTGTATAACCAGCCGTACTACCACCAAGTTCTATTTTTATTGTTTCATCATTTTCTAATTTAACATCTAAATAAGCTGATTCTTGAACAGTAGGATCATCAGCGCCACTATAATCCCATCCTATTTTTGTAATCATGCCA
>CAKOLP010000141.1 GCA_934096025.1 uncultured Bacilli bacterium | reverse complement strand
TTCACTATTATATTTATAAGTGTTTGTTCCATATGAGGTTAATCTTTTACCATTCCATGTTAGATTGTTATTTTTATGTTAATATACTATTTTTTACTTTTTTTTCTAAATTTATTAACGATTATAACTAATAACTGAAAACTACCCAAATATATACCTACTAACACGTACAATGTTATACCACCAACAATTATAGTTTTTATTGTCATTCCTTTAGGATTATTCCCAAATGCAGCACTTATAAATTTACATAGGCAAATTAAACAATATTTAATAAATTCCAACATTTTTAAATTCTCCTAAAAATCATTACTGATTGCACTAATTACCCCACTCACCAATTTTGTAATACCAGTTTTTACTGCAGGAATATTCCATAATGCTGAGCATATATCCCCCATCGTTATCAAATGATTTGGATTTCTAGGCGTAATTTTTGACAATATATGTGGTCCATATTTTCCCGCCAAATATCCTGCTCCTTGAACAATACCGGAAATAACTAAAGAGGTACAGAAAGATGCTATAGTTTCGCCAATTGATGCATTTTGATTCCAACTATCTAGTAAAGAAGTTCCACCAGCAATAGCAAATTTTCCAACTATTGCACCAGTTCCTGCCCCTCCAGTTAAACCAACTATTAATCCATACGCTGTGCCTGATAAAGTAGAAATAGCTAATTCAGTCCAATCAAATGTTCCACCATCATGTATTTGATCTATTAAATTCATACCACCAGACACAGTTCCACCAATTAACATAGCAGCCCCAACAGCAACAGCTCCAGTGCCAGCAACGCCACAAGTTAAAACAGTAGCTACGACAAGACCAGCAATAGCTAATCCACCTAATGTCCATTTAAGCCACTTGGGCATATGTCCACTTGGATCAAAACACATAATAGGATTATTCATACAATAAGCGTATAAATTAACCCCATTTATGGTTTCTATATCAAGATAATTTATATCATCTATTGATATCCATCTTCTTAACTTTGGATCATAATATCTAGAGTTACAATAGTATAATGATGTTTCTTTATCATAATAGTATCCCTTATATAGGTAACTATTTATTTCAATTAGTTCTTCATCACCATCTATATTTATTACTTTACCCCAGGCATCATATTCATAGCTTACTTTTATAGTTCCATTACTATCTATTATGTTTGTTATGTTTCCTGTGATATCTCTTATGTAGAAATATTCTTTTGTGTTATAGTTAAATCCTACTAGTTCTTCATTTTCATTGTAGTGATAGTATATTTCTTTATTCGTTGGTTTTATTTCTTTTATTATTTTGTTTCCATCTAGAAGGTATTTGTATTCTCCTTCACTTGTTGTTTTACTTATTCTTATTCCTTCACTATTATATTTATAAGTGTTTGTTCCATATGAGGTTAATCTTTTACCATTCCATGTTAGATTGTTATTTTTATATGTTGCTGGTCTAAATGGATCTTCTTCTAAGTAAGTTATTGTTTTTGTTTCTATTATTTCATTATTTGTATTTACTTTGTTTATACTTAAAAGTTGACTACTATTTGTTGTTGAATAGTTATAAATTTCTTTTGATATAATTTCATCACTTATATTATACTCTATTTTTTCTAAAATGTCTCCTAATGAGTTGTATTTATATTCATAGTTATATTTAAGAATACTTCCATTATAATAGATAATTATTTTATTTAAATCTTATTTTATACAAAATTAGATTTAAATAATGTTTTTAATATTATCGCAAATATTTTAACATTCAATAAATATGTCATTTTTCTATTAAACAGCCTGTTAATATATATTGAATAAAAGTGTTATTAAAACTCTAGGAAAAGTGTTTTACTATTTATTTACAATTTCATTTATCCTTCTAACATATTTTTTATAATTTAATCCTATGAATGAAATCCATGAATCATCCATATAAATCTCATTTGTTTCTTCATTGATTAAGTAAAATACTACAAGTGTATTAACACTATTGAAATAAACTAAATCAACCTTTTTGAATTTTTCTTTTGTTTTACCAATTACAATTAATGTTTTAGATTCTGTAAAGTTGGGATTTTTAGTTTTTTCTTCTAAATAATTTAACATATCTTCTATAGAATCCTTTTTAATTAATTCATTCCAAAATATTAAATATCTTCTTTTATCTAATAAATAGCAATTTAATTCAAAATCAATTTTATTAACTAATGGATAATTTTGAATAATTTTTTCTTGAATATTCATATATCTATTCTCCTCTAAAATAACGGACGTATAGGTACCACTGGAACTGGAATGATAGGTTTATATTTACATTTGCGCCAGTCCTTTTTTCTTACAAAATTAACTATTCCGGATAAGATTGCACCAATTGCAGTCTGCATTAAGATTTTTTGACCATAAGGTTTAGTAAATACACTTAAGAATTTTTTTGGTTGGAACCATCCTGAATTAGTTGGAATCATCTTACTACCCAAATAATTACCTGCTAATGAAGTGACAAAGTTTAGTCCTAAATCAATAAATGTTTGACCAACTACAACTTCTTCACCTCTAATGATAGTTTCAAGTGTATCAACACCAGTCTGAACTACGGAACCTAAACCGGCAGCAAAAGCAAATGATGCCCCACCAGTAAATGGAGACAAGCATAATGCTAATGCATTTACACCAGTACCTAGAGCAGCTCCAGCAACTCCTCTCCATAATTCGCCACCAGTTTCACCAGCCATAGCGTTTGATATTAATTGAATTGTTCCTCCAATTAACATGGAAGCAGCAGTAATTGCAACTAAAGCCCAAATTCCAAAGTGTCCACTTGGATCAAAACACATAACAGGATTATTCATACAGTATGCATATAAATTAACCCCATTTATGGTTTCTATATCAAGATAATCTATATCATCTATCGATATCCATCTTCTTATTTCTGGATCATAATATCTATAATTACAATAATATAATGATGTTTCTTTATCATAATAGTATCCTTTATATAAGTAACTATTTATTTCAATTAGTTCTTCATCACCATCTATATTTAT
>CAKOLP010000140.1 GCA_934096025.1 uncultured Bacilli bacterium | reverse complement strand
CAGAAACACCTCTGTATTCTCTATTTCTTGCACCATCACTTATCTTAGATATCTGAAATTTTTTATTTTCGTTGCCTAAGAAAACAGCTACTTTTCTATAAGCATTCAAAATTCTTGCTTTATCATGACCTGCTGCATATTTAGCTATATCTTCTTCATAATCAATTAATATTTGTTTTTGCATTGCCAAAATACCACTAAAGTTTTTGTTTTCAATGTATTTTGCCACAATAGCAGGCATTCCACCTAGAATCATATAATCTTTAAAGTTATTCATCATAACTTCAAATTGAGTCGTAGTTAATGGTCTACAATTTTTCATACACTCATATAATTCCTCTATTTGATTATTTTTATATCCTTTTGCCCATAAAAATTCTTCAAAATCTAATGAGTGCATGGTATAATCCTGCTTATTACCAACACTATTCGATTCA
This sequence comes from uncultured Bacilli bacterium, assembly GCA_934096025.1. Lineage (GTDB taxonomy): Bacteria > Bacillota_I > Bacilli_A > RF39 > UBA660 > Onthocola_B. The sequence continues at coordinate 2,620 of CAKOLP010000140.1, read as the reverse complement.
ATCTCATTATAATTAATTCCCATCATAGAACCTGAACATATAACATCAAATCTTTTATCTATATTAAATGATTTTAAAGATGTTGCACAATTAATACAATCTTGAAGTTCATCAAAGAAAATAAGAGTTTCTCCAGGCACAAAATCAAAATCATTATTTATTAGAGATATATTACTTATTATTTTATCAAAACTAAAACCATTATCAAAAATAGTTTTAAATTCTGGCTGAAGTGCAAAATTAATTTCAACAAAATTTTTATAGTAATTTCTAGCAAAGTTTTCTATAGATTCTGTTTTCCCTACTTGCCTAGCACCTTTAATAATAAGTGGCAACTTATCTTTGGAATCTTTCCAATTTACCAAAAAATCATCTATTTTACGTTTTAATCTTGGCATTTTTTTCACCTCATTATAATATTATCACAAAATTCCGGTCATTTCAAACGGAAATTACACATTTTTCCGCCTGTTTTAAGCTTCATAATCACATTTTTCCAAAATTATCTTTTAAAAAGCTTAAAATAGGTATCTTTTAATCTATCAGTAGAAACGTGAGTATATATACCAGTAGTACTTAAATTAGCATGACCAAGTAATTCTTGCACTGACTTTATATCTGCCCCATTATTTAGTAAATGTGTTGCAAATGTATGTCTCAAAGTATGTGGTGTAACATGAGTCTTTATTGAGATTTGTTTCATAATATTTTCTATAATTTTTTCTACTTCAAAAACACTTAGTTTATCTCCTTTATCATTTACAAATAGATACTCACTATCACTATTATATAATTCCATATACTTAACTACATAATCCCCATAATATACTATTCTTTCTTTACTTCCTTTACCCTTGATCCTAATACATTTATTATATTTATCTATATCACTATGTTTTATATTTATTACTTCACTTACTCTAGCCCCAGTAGCATAAAACACTTCTAGTAATAATCTATTTCTGATTCCCGATTTTGTACTTAAATCAATAGATTCAAGAAGTTCTTCTATCTCACTATAATTCAAATAAGCAGGAATCTTTTTATCAATCTTAGGATTTCTAATATACTTAAAAAGATTATTACTTATTATATTCTCATTTAATAAATAATTATAAAACGTTCTAAGCGTACTAATCTTTCTTGATATACTACTACTCTTTAATTTCTTTTCATCTAAGTACTTAAGGTAAGCTCTTATATCATCTTTAGTTATATTTAAATAATCTATCTGATTTTTTTTAACAAAAGAAAAAAAATCAGTTAAATCTAACTGATAACTTCTAATAGTATATTTAGAGAAGTTTCTAACACTTCCTAAATATACTAAAAAATTATCTACTAGTACTTCTTTTTTCCATGTACTCATATAAAGCACCTTTACCTTGTTCTAAAACATGTATTCTTTTTTCATTATATTTTATATCATTTTCAAAATCTAGTTTTGCTAAGTAATTTCGACACCCACTAATTTCTGCTCTACTTTCTTCTATTTCTTGTTGCAATTCATTTATCTCTTTATCTAACTCTAATATAAAATTTTCAATATCTTCTTTTCTAACAGTTTGAGAATCAAGGCTTAACCTAAATTTCTCTAATCTTTCTTTTAAACTCCCCATAATCTTAACTTCCTTTTTCTATTTTTATATATCCATTTAAATTTTTACCAGCATTTACTTCTTGATCAGTATCCAAATTAACCAAAGTAACTGATAATTTCCATTCATGTACTATTTCATTATTAGTACTTATTACATAATTCTTAGCTATATCATATTTACCTTGAGCATCTGTTATATCAAAGCCTGAATATCCATTTCCAGTAACATAGTTAAGACCATCTAATGACTTAACTTCTTCTCCACTTGGATTAATTACTTTAAGAATAACTTCTGCTTTCTTATTTTCAGTACTATATACAAAGTTATTTTCTGTTAACTCTAAATAAACATTATACTTATATGTTGCATCTTCTTTAGTAGTCTTTAAATAAGCTCTTGCTGTAGTTTCTGAGGAAATATTCCCCATACCCTGATTAAAGTTTCTCTCATCAGCATATATACTTATAGGAAGACCTGTTTCAAACAAAATAGAATCAAGTCTGGCAGTATCCACTTCAATAACAGATGATACATTAGAAACTCTAAGTACTGTAAAATAAGCATAAGTAGCTCCAGTTAATAAAAACATTAAGCTAATTATATACATTATTAATATAAATTTTTCTATTTTTTTATTCATTTGTTCTATCTTCCTTTATTTTTTATATGCTTGTGGATAACCACGGGCGGCTACTGGCACATGCTTTAAGCATTGCGCCAGATTTTACCTAGGTTCTTGCAACACACTCCCAAAACCTAGGTTAATTTGCTGCTTTTCTTGCACCAGAAGGGCGCATAGAAAAGCAATGCTCCGTACCTATTTTATCAAAATTGGCTCGGCTGCTGTTCCAGCCCCGCCAGCATATGTTACCGAAGACTCAAGAGCAAGGACTGGTCGCACCGCATAGTTAGAGTTCGCAACGTTGCTGTACACGTCCCCAGTGTTGCCCACACGGAACACACCATACGTAGTGCCCGTGCGCGGAGCGATTGTCCATTCATGAACCCCCATATAAAGC
>CAKOLP010000139.1 GCA_934096025.1 uncultured Bacilli bacterium | reverse complement strand
AAACTAAAAAAGCTGAAAATGGGTCGGATATTTATTTAACAATAGATAGTAATATACAGTTGATTGTAGAAAAAGCTGTAAGTAGTATGCAAACAAACTTTAATGTTGATTGGGCTGTTTTTACTGTTATGGATGCAAATACTGGAGCAATTGTTGCTAGTGCCACTAATCCTAATTTTAACCCTAATGATACAAACACTATAACTAGTTATATGAATCCTTTAGTAAGTTATCAATATGAACCAGGTTCAGTTATGAAAATATTTTCTTTTGCCTCAGCAATTGAAGACGGTATTTATGAGGGAGATAAGACTTTTCAATCTGGTTCTTATACATTACAAGATAAAACCGTTATTAGAGATGCTGATAGAAAAGGGTGGGGAACGATATCTTTTGATACAGGTTTTGCCTATTCTTCAAATGTAGCTGCTACGATTCTTGGTTTAAATCTTGGGGTTGAAAAGTTAACTGATTATTATAATAATCTAGGGTTTGGAAGCAAGACTGGTATAGAACTGGCTAATGAAGTTGGGGGTAAGATTAATTTTATTCGGGAATCAGAACTTTCTAATGCTTCCTTTGGTCAAGGTATAAGTGTAACCCCAATTCAAATATTGCAAGCTTTAAGTTCTATGACTAATAATGGTACGACGATAAAACCTTATATTGTAGATAAAATTGTTGATCAAGACGGTAATATTACTTATGAGGGTAAAAGACAAATTGTTAATAAAGTTTATAGTGAAACAACTACTAAAAAAATGCAAGAATTAATGCAAAAGGTTATTTATGAGGGATTATCTAAAGTTTGGATTACAGAAAATGTTCGAATTATGGGAAAAACTGGGACTGCTCAGATAGCTTCTCCGAATGGTGGGTACTTAAATGGCGAATATGATTATATTAAGTCTTTTGCAGGAATATTTCCTGTAGATAATCCAAAATATATTGTATATGTAGCTGGTAAAAAGCCAGAGACTAATCTAACTAATTGGGCAAAAGTAATTACTACTGCTATAGAAGAAATTGCAAGTTATGCTAAGCTTACAGATAATTTAACTAATGATAATAATGATAAATTAATAAGTTTAAATAATTATATTAGTAAACTTAGTGCTGATGCTTACACAGAATTAGAAAGTAAAAAATTAAAACCTATTTTAATCGGAGACGGTAAGTACGTGATTAATCAGTATCCATTAAAAGAAAGTATAGTAGTCTCTGGAAGTAAAGTATTTATTGTTTCAAATAGTGATAATATTGTAATGCCAAATATTATTGAGTGGAGCTTAAACGATGTAAGGACTTTTGCTAGTCTTACTGGCCTGAATTTAGAAGTAAATGGTTATGGTTATGTAACTAGTCAAAGTATAGAAGCTAATACTTTATTAGATACCCAGATGACTTTAAGTATTAATTTAGAAAAAAAATAACTGCATGAACTTATGCAGCTTTTTTAATATCTTGATTTTTTTTGTTTTGCTTAAAAAGTGTTCTTGCTTCACTAACACTAATAATTACTTTTTGCCCATTTATCGTCATTTTTTGTTTATTTACGTTTTGTTGTCTTCTATTAGCATTTAAAGCATGTGATCTTGAATTACCAAATAAAGGTTTCTTTGTAGTTACTTTTGTAGCCATTTTCTCACTCCTTTTCGTTACTTACTCATTTTAGCAATATATTCAGTTTTTGTCAAATAGTTCTGCGCTTTTTCTTTGCAATATTAAGTATTTATGTTTATTTGGAGTAAATTTTGCTAATTTATTTAATTTTTAGATTTGGAAATCGGTCTTTTACTTTCCAGTTAGGGAACTCTTTGTCTAGGTACTTATCTAGTTTAGTTACTGCCGGAACATTTTTATGTCTTTTAGCATATCTATTTACAATTAGGGAAGTGTAAGTTAAATCAAATATTAAGAAAACAAATATAAAGAGGGTAATCATCTTAAAATTTTTATTGTAAAGGCTATCAAATACTTTTAAGTAAACATTAAGTCCATACTTTATCCATAAAAAAGAAAGTAAGCCCCACACTACACAATAAGGGGGATATATTTTTCCACCAATGTTAAACTTCATATTTTTATAACTCCATGTATAAATATGAAAAACTTTATCTTGAAAGACATAAGCTACGTATTCGAATATAGAACCTAGAATAATACCTAGTATTAATATTACCCAGAAGCTTTTGTCTTGAACCTTATAAAGACAGAGAGTAGTAAGTAAAATGCCTAATCCATAAATAGGTTTTAAGGGTAAATACCATAGTCCTGGTTTATTTAAAAATTTGCCATTTAAGAGAAAATGGGCTACAACTTCGAAAATATAGCCAAAGAAAGAACCTATAATAAAAAGCCATACAATATGATAGAGTATTTTAAAATTCATTATCTTCACCAGTTATATTATGTCCGAAAAATGGATAAATATTTCATAAATACTAATGACTTTTATAAATAAATTTGATACACTTAGTTTAAGGAGAAGTTATGAATATACCACTTAAAGTTACAACTGATTATTCGCTTTTAAAAAGTTTAATTAAGGTTAAAGACTTAATGGATTTTTTAGTAGCTAGAAAAGTACCAGCTTGTGGTATTTGTGATGATAATTTAAGTGGTGTTTTAGAGTTTTATTTTGCTTGCAAGAATAATGGCATTAAACCTATAATTGGTTTAAATGTTAAGGTTTCGGGAAAAAGTGTTTATTTATATGCCAAAAATTATGCTGGATATAAAGAATTAATAGAAATTAATAGTAAAGATATCAATGATTTAGATAATATAAAAAGTTTAAAAAACGTAATTGTTATTTTGCCATTTGATGCATGGGGTTTTTATCATGAGCTAAAAGATTTTAGTTCTATTTATCTTGGGTATAGTAATACCGGTGAGCTAGAGAAGTTAAAAAATGTTGCAAATAAAATATTTATAAATGATATAAGATGTTTACAAAAAGATGATGTAAAATATTTAGATTACTTATCAATGCTAAGAAAAGAATCTAAAGAGGATTATGGTTTTGTTTACTATGATGATAAAGCACTAGATTTAGGAGTACAAGAAGAATTAATATCTATGATTGATATTGAGATTATTAAGGAAAATGATATTCCAGTGTTT
>CAKOLP010000138.1 GCA_934096025.1 uncultured Bacilli bacterium | reverse complement strand
GATTTAATACCTTCACGTATCATTCCACTTAATGATTCTAAATCTTTATCAGCATTTTTTAAGCCAATAACATGTCCACTGTCATTAATGCCAATATAAATAGTTCCATTATTAGTATTAGCAAATGCAACAATTTCTTTTTTTATATCTTTAGTTAATTCTACTTTTAATTCAACCTTTTGATCTTCTTTGTACACTTTAATCACCTAATAACATTATATAGAAAAATAAAAATATTATAATTTGATTCGACCGCTTTTCGACCATTTTTCGACCACCGTTGTTTTTGTATTAAAAAAGCGAACTAAAAAGTTCGGCTGAATAACAATATGGAGGAACCGACCAGATTCGAACTGGTGATCAGGGTGTTGCAGACCCACGCCTTAGCCACTTGGCTACGGTTCCATGTAATCTAATTCTAATATAAAACTAGACTTTTGTAAAGTTTTTTCATTAAATATATATGTATAACTACACAAAATATGCAATTAATTTATCTAGAAAAGTAAAGTAAATGTTGATTAAAGTCTAACTTTATTGCTATTTGTCGAATATTTGGATATAATAAAAAAGAATAGGGATGTGTGGTATGAATTCCAAAGTAGAAAAGAACATCAATATAAAAGAAGTTTTCAATCTAGTTTCCACCATAATAAGTTGGACTATTTTTGTCTTGCTTGTAATTTGTGCCATTTTACTAGCTTATTATTTCGTAGCTACCAAAGTATACGTTGCTAAAGGTAAAGGCTATGAACCCAAATTTTCTTTATATACCATTATAAGTCCGAGTATGGTGCCAAATATTAATGTATATGATGTAATCGTAGATGTAAAAGTTGATAAACCAGAAGATATCAAAATTAATGATGTAATAACATTTAATTCAAGTATACCGGGAGTGGCCGGAGGAACAGTGACTCACCGTGTTATAGCTATAAATAAAGATACGAGTGGTAATTACTATTTCCAAACTAAAGGAGATAATAACTTAGTAGAAGATGGAGTTAATGTAGAATTTAGTAACATAATTGGTAAAGTAGCTTTACGTATTCCTCAGCTTGGTAAAATCCAAAGTTTTGTGGCCTCTAGTATGGGTTGGCTTGTAATAATATTAATACCAGCTTTATATGTAATAGTAAAAAGTATATTAAAGATAGCTAAAACCCCAAAGGCTAACGAAAAAATACAAGAACCTCCAAAGGATAAACCAAATCCTACTGAAAGTCCAATAGTAGAATTAAAAATTCCCGAAGTAATGAAAAAAGCAACTGAGGTAACTTCAAAAGACCCTGAGGTAAAAACACAAAAAGTAATTTCAGAAGATTCTAAGGCAACAGCGAAAGATTTTGAGACAACTTTAAAAGAAGTAGAAACTCCAAAATCACCAGAGATAGTAAGCATTAATAATTTTTTCGATGAAGATGATGATATGGATTTACCAAAACTAAAAGAATAATCTTGTAAAACTACCAATATTGTGTTAGCATATAGTTACATGCGATGAAGTAATCAAGTAGTTTTAGGAAATAGTTTTTTAAAAAGAGATGAAATACGTAGCTGAAAGTATTTTAAAAACTCTTAAAGCGAATATTCAATTACGGAGCAAAATAGGGTGATTCCTATATAAATTATAAGTGTATGAATAATATTCATGAACTAAGGTGGTACCGCGGGAAAACTCGTCCTTATGTTTATGGATTTTTTTGTTTTTAAGGAGGAAAATATGCAAGAAAAATTATTAAAAATTAAAGAAAATATGGCTTCAGAGTTACAAGCTTGTCAAAAAGAAGCTGATGTATTAAACACGAAAGCAAAATACATTGGTAAAAAAAGTGAACTTAATGAACTTTTAACAAGCTTAAAATCTATGAGTATTGATGATAAAAAGACTTATGGAAAATTAATTAATGATACTAAAAAAGAATTAGAAACTTTAGTGGAAGAAACATTAATAAAAGTATTGTCAACAGATAATGTAAAGTTTGACGATACTCTTATATACGATGTAGAAAGTGGGTCATTACACCCAATAACAATTGTTGCTAAAGAAATTACGGACATTTTAAAAAGAATGGGCTTTACTGTAGTTAGTGGTCCAGAAATGGAAACAGAATACTACAATTTCGAAGCTTTAAATGTTCCTAAAGACCACCCAGCAAGGGATATGCAAGATACTTATTATTTAGATAATGGCTGTGTACTAAGAACCCAAACTAGTGATAATCAAATCCATGCTATGGAAAACTATGGTGCACCACTTCGAATATGTGCTCCAGGAAGAACCTTTAGAAATGAAGACTTGGATACAACACATGAGAATACCTTTTTTCAAATCGAGGGAATGGTAATTGATGAAAACGTTTCTATTGAAAACTTAATGTATATCATGCAAGAACTTTTAAAAGAAGTATTTAACACCGATTTAAAAGTACGTTTAAGACCAAGTTATTTCCCATTTACAGAACCAAGTTATGAAATGGATATTTCTTGTGTGTTATGTCATGGCAAAGGTTGTCCAACATGTAAACATGCAGGCTGGATTGAACTTATCGGTTGTGGAATGGTTCACCCTAATGTCTTAAGAGCCGGTGGAATAGACCCAGATAAATATATGGGCTTTGCATTTGGGATCGGATTAACAAGATTAGCAATGATGAAATACAAAATAAGTGATATAAGAGTATTGAATAATGGAGATTTACGTTATTTAAATAACTTTGGTATTAAATAAGGAGGAATTTATGTTAATATCATGTAATAAATTAAAAACTTTCATAAAAGATAGTGAACAAATAGATTGGTTAAATATTTGGGACAAATTCACAATTAGAACTGCAGAAGTAGAGGGAGTAACGGAAGTAGGAAATGACTTTGATAATGTGGTTATTGCTGAAATAAAAGAGTGTATTAAACACCCTGATAGTGATCATATGCATTTATTAAAAGTTGACTGCGGAGAAAACGAACTAATTGAAGTAGTCTGTGGTGCTCCGAACGTAAGAGTAGGTCTAAAAATTGCCTATGTTAAGGTAGGTGGACATATCCAAGGTATGGAAATAAAGCCTAAAAAATTACGTGGTTATATGTCTAACGGTATGTGCTGTAGCATGAGAGAATTAAATATTGGAGATAATCATGATGGTATTTTAGAGTTACCAACAGA
>CAKOLP010000137.1 GCA_934096025.1 uncultured Bacilli bacterium | reverse complement strand
TTTCCAACGCTTTTTAGTTTTTTTAAAAATAAAAAGAAGCTGCAATGAAATTATATTATTTCATTACAGCCCCTTTTATTTTGGAGAATATAGGAGATTTATGAAAAAAAAATAAATTAAAAATAGTTTATGAGGATAAGTATTTAATTGTGGTAGATAAGCCGGATAATTTATTGATGATTGCAAGAGATAATAAATTCGAGATAAATCTATATAGTGAAGTTAGAGCTTATGTAAAAAAACAAAATCCTAAGAATAAGATATTTATTGTGCATAGGTTGGATAAAGAAACACGGGGTTTGGTTATTTGTGCTAAGAGTGAAAAAGTAAAAAATATACTTCAAGAAAATTGGGCAAAAGTAATAAGAAAGTATTATGCTATAGTACTTGGGCATCCCGTGAAAAAGAAAGCTCGTTTAAAAAATTATTTAAAAGAAAACAGAGCATTATATGTGTATGTTAGTAATTTTGGAAAAGAAGCAATAACGGATTATGAGGTTATAAGAGAAACTAGTAAGTATGCACTTTTGGATATCGATATTAAAACTGGGCGTAAAAATCAAATACGGGTACAACTTAGTCATATTAATAATCCTATTTTGGGGGATAAAAAATATGGTAAAAAATTTGGTAATACTCTTTATTTGCAAGCATATTATTTAAAATTTGAGCACCCAATAAATAATAGAGAATTGGAATTAAAAATTAATTTAGATACAAGTTTTGAAAAAGTATTGAATGGTAGTTGCCAATAATAATATAGTTTGATATAATAACTTTAATCAGCGAAGAAAGAATTTACGACTCTGGAGCTGAATCGCATAAAAAGCGTTAAAATTTTAAAGTGTATGCTAAGTCATAAAATAAGGTGGTACCACGGGAAATCTCGTCCTTATATTTATGGCTTTTTTGTTTTATAAGGAGGTTTATGTTTGATAAAGAATTAAATTATATAAAAGATGAAAGAATTAAAGAAAGTGCAAAAATACTTTTAGATAATTTACCAGAATATTTTTATAAAATACCGGCATCATCTACGGGGAAATATCACCCTGATTTTGCTCAAGGTGATGGGGGATTAGTAAGACATAGTAAAGTTGCTGCACGAATGGCATATGAATTATATCAGATAATACCTTACGATAGACTTTTTAGTAGTTTAGAAAAAGATGTAATGATATTATCGTTACTTATTCATGATGGCGTAAAGAAGGGTTTTGTGGAAGAAGCTAATACAAGGTTTGACCACCCCAATTTAATAGCTGATTTTGTAGAAGAACAAAAAGACAAAACAAGATTAACAGAAAAAGAAGTCGAGTTTATTAAGCACGTAGTAAGAAGTCATATGGGAAAATGGAATACTAACCATCATAGTGATGTTATTTTGGAAGTTCCAAGTGATAGATATCAGTATTTTGTCCATATGTGCGACTATTTAGCTAGTAGAAAAATAATAAATGTTAAATTTGATAAGGAGGAGATTGAAGAATGAAAATGACGGCATGGGAAGATTTAAAATGGAGAGGTTTAGTAAATGACTATACACATGATGATATTGAAGAAGCAGTTAATAAAGGAGGTTTAACATTTTATGTAGGGATAGACCCAACTGGGGATTCACTACATATTGGGCATTATTGTACTGTTATAGCAACTTCTAAAAGATTGATTAGAGCAGGACATAAGCCAATTATTATAGCTGGGGGAGCAACGGGATTAATCGGTGACCCTAAACCAAATGTTGAAAGACCAATGATTAGTAAAGAAAAAGTAGCTGAAAATATTAAAGCTATTCAAGCTCAATTAAGTAAAATTTTGGGTAGTGAAGTAACTATCGTAAATAATGCTGATTGGTTAGGAAGTATTAATGCTATTGACTTTTTAAGAGATTATGGTAAACATTTTAATATTAATTATATGTTAGCTAAGGATACAGTAAAGAAAAGATTGGATATAGGAATAACTTATACAGAATTTTCTTATATGATTTTACAGTCAATAGATTTTCTAAAGCTTTATGAAAATTATGGAGTAAGTATGCAAATTGGTGGTCAAGATCAATGGGGAAATATTACCTCTGGGCTTGAATTAATTAGAAAGTTACATGGTAATGATACTAAATGTTTTGGTTTTACTGTACCACTTGTAACGAGGGCAGATGGCACAAAGTTTGGTAAGAGTGAAAGTGGAGAAGCATTATGGCTTGATAAAAATAAGACAAGTTCTTATGATTTATACCAATATTTTATTAATGCTGAAGATGAAAAGGTTATTGACTACTTGAAGAAATTAACATTCCTATCTAAAGATGAAATTGAAGCCTTAGAAAAAAGCTTGCAAGAACAACCAGAACTTAGAATGGCACAAAAAGCTTTGGCTAAAGAAATTATAACGTTATTACATGGCGAAGAAGAATATAATAAAGCATTAAATATTTCTGAATCTTTATTTACAGATAAAATATGGAACTTAACGAGTGAAGAAATAATAACTTCTATAAAAGATGTACCTAGATTTACAATCTCAGAAAATACCTCTTTAGTAGATATTTTAGTAAATGAGAAAATAATAAGTAGTAAAAGAGAAGCAAAAGAAATGATAACATCTAATGCGATAAGTGTTAATAATGAAAAAATTACTGATACAGAAGCAGTAATTACTAAAGAAAATGCTATTGATGGCAAAGTAATACTAATAAAAAAAGGAAAGAAAAATTTTTACTTGGGACTTATGGATTAAGTTCCTTTTTTCTTTCCCCCGATAATTAAATCTAGAGAATAATTATATTGTTTACATATTTGATAAAGAAATATAGTTAAAATAAGTGTTTTTCCCTTTTCATAAGCACAAATAGTAGAGGGAGTAGTATTTAGCATATTGGCTAAATCTTTCTGGAGAATATTATTGTTTTTTCGTATCAATTTAATTTTTCTACCTATTTCTGATTTATCTAATTGTTTATATATAAAGCTTTCTTGTTTATTAGTAAGCCCTAGTAAATAATCGATGCTTTTATTATAAAATGTAGCTAAAGTAACTAAATGTTTTAAAGGAATAATTTTTCTTCCTGATTCCCATTCGGCATAGGTTTGTTGTTTTACGCCTAAAATATTTGCCACATATTGTTGCGTAAAATCGTGATATTCCCGTAAATCACGCAATTTTGAGTTGTCCATTTTCAAATCACCATTTTAAT
>CAKOLP010000136.1 GCA_934096025.1 uncultured Bacilli bacterium | reverse complement strand
GTCCCGAGCAGTGTTGATTTCGCATAATCATATTTTATTAATTTGACATTATCATCAAAAACACCAATTATTCTAAAAAGATTATCCGTCGGACACTCCCCATTCTTAGAATCATAACCAAAACACACAAAATTATTCACAGTTTCACTAGGCCCAGAATATCTATAACTTCCATCATTCGCTCCATTTTCTAATGAATCATCATGTAAGTATAAATTATTATCTCCTTGTGTTCCTGTATAAAGTCCTTTGATATAAGTTGCAAAAGTTATATCTTTGTAAATATCAAAATAAACAAAACATTTTTCGGATCTATCACTATTCATTATTACTATCTTTTTTTCATTATCCCAGGATATTTGTCCTCCATTTTCACACTTTGATAATGTAGTATTTAATTTATAACCCTCAGTTGGCCAAGCATCACGTGTTACTTCTTCATAATTACCAGTACCTGCCTCAGTTTCTAACATCATACTTAATTTATCTGCATTTTTATTAGTATAGTTTTTAAAATCTTTTTCTTCTCCTTTAGAAAATAAAACTGCTACAGATACTATAAATACTAAGCTTAATATTACAATTATTTTCTTCATATCAACACCACCATACCTTAACTATTCTTATCTTAGCAAAAATATTGTACCTTGTAAAGATACATTAAGCTGTTTTTTAAAAATAGTATGATACTATGCTATTGTGATGAAAAATGAATATTTTATGTAATAAATACAATACAAAAGAAATAATAAAATTTATGAGAGATTGTTCTGAAAAGACACAACAAGAATTTGCTCATGATTTAAACAAACAAAGAGGCTGGACTGCCAAGCTTGAAAGTGGTATAACAAATATTACTTTAAAAGACTTTTTAGAACTTGCCAAAATAAATAATATTGAAATATATATGAAATCAAAAGGAAATAAAAAAATATAGTATTTACAACAATTTAAAAAGCACACTAATCAAATCATGTGCTTTTTCTTATTCTACAACTTTAAATATCGTTGGTATTCCCCGCGTTCTATGTCTATTAGCAGAATCTATTGGGTCGTTAATCATTTCCCCATTTTCTACCATAACACTTGATGTTCCACCATCAAGATTTGCTGCATTAACAGCACCATAATTTTGCATTATCTCAACTAAATCAGCCATCGTAGCTCCCTTAGTTCTATTAAAATTACTATCAACTACTAAGAATAATACAATACCGTCTTTTCTTTGTCCTATAGCTGTTCGTGCGGCAATTCCCCAACCACCATTACCTTTAATAAATGATGGTTTACCATTAACAATCAAAAATGGTGCCATTGTTACTGCATCTCTAACTCCCTCACTTACAAGTTTATTAGCATCTGTACTTTGTCTTAACACAAGGGTATTATCATTATTAAATCCTATTACTCCATAAGCTCCCCCAGTTCGCTCATTGGTAATAATCTTTCCATTACTAATAGTTACCCCGATTGGATCAGCTCCCTTACTATTTTGACCTGGATCTTTAAATCCTCCACCATTAATAGCAAGTACAGCATTCTGTTCTTTAGCCATATCATAAATATATTGTCCACTTTTATGAAGCCATTTTGTATATCCTACACTTATCTTCGAAGCATCATATACCGCAGCTAAATATGCCTCGCATCCATTAACTTTAAATCTTATAATCTTATAAGTACTTCCCTTTTCCCTATCAAGAATAGCTTTTTCATACTCATTAGCATATTCAATAACCTCTTTGTGATCAACTAAACTTGGAATAGTCTCTGCACCATTATCATCAATATAATTATTATTAAGTACTTCATTTATCTTTTCATCATTATAAAATATTTTACAATAATATTGGTGATTCATCGTGGCCATAGCTGTTGTAATTAACCAGTTTCTAAATCCATCCATTGGCCCATATAAAATTGTTAAAAAACTAATACACCCGATTGCATAAAGTCCCACTAAAACAGATAATATCCCAACTAAAAGTTTTTTAAAACTTCTTCGATACTTATACTTTACTCGTAACACAATCCCAAATATCAAACCAACAACTGCCAAGACTACAACAAAAAGAGCAATATTCTTAAAAATAGTTTTAATTAAATAATCACTATTAAGACCAATTACAAAAAGTACTAAAAAACTAAAGATTAAAAATACACTTACCCAAATAAGTACTATTCCCCTTTTTTTATTATTTTTCATTTCTATTCTCCATTTCATTCTTTATATATTTTAATACATCATTTATCGTATTATTAAAATTATCATAATCAACATTAAACCATGTTATATCCATTTTATTATTAAACCATGTATATTGTCTTTTGGCATAATGCCTACTATTTTTCTTTATTAACTCTTTAGATTCCTCCAAAGAAATAGCACCTTTTAAATACTCAATTACTTCTTTATAACCAATCGCCCGACTTAATATACTACTAGTTGGGTACTCTTTCCAAAGTGTTTTTACTTCTTCTACTAAGCCACTATCAAACATCTTATCTACTCTTTTATTAATAATATCATAAAGCTTAGCCCTATCTGTAGTAAGACCAATAAATAAAGTATCTTGATACAATAACTTAGGTTCTACTACTTCTTTTTCATTTCTTTTTAAAAATCTTTTTAATCTTATGACATTTGCAGGATCAATATTACAAGCAGGATCTTTTTCTAGAGCCAAAGCATATAATTCTTCTTTAGAGTAACCCTCGTAATCTATATCATTATCACTATCAAATCTATAGTCATAAAATAAACTACACACATATAAACCAGTACCCCCGACTACAATTAAGTTTTTATCTTTATATTCTTCTAATAAAGTTCTAGCATCTTTCTGATAATCTTTAACAGTATAAAGCTCATCCGGAGTCTTTATATCAAACAAAAAATGTTTAACACCCTCTTTTTCTTCTTCAGTAACCTTAGCACTACCAATATTTAGTTTTTGATAAATTTGCACAGCATCAGAATTAATTACATAAGCATTAAAATATTTAGCTAATTCTACACTCATTTTTGTTTTTCCAACTCCAGTTGGTCCCACTATTACTATCTTCATCGTCATCACCCTATTAGTTTATCAAGAATACTTTGCATTGTAAATAGATTTTTGTTATAATCTTCACGGAGGCTAACTATAATAAGTCAAGCATTTTTGGAGGAAAATGAAAATTGTTAAAAAAATTGGAAAGAAACCCACGCC
>CAKOLP010000135.1 GCA_934096025.1 uncultured Bacilli bacterium | reverse complement strand
AGATTACCATGTTTAAATAGTATAAATGAGGGAAAATATTTAACTTTATTTTTAATAATGATTTTTTGTAGTTCGGAAAAATTTATTTTATAAAAACTTATATTGTTGTTATCTATGAATTCTTGTAAAACATTTGCAAAAGTACTTGAGGTAATACAAGCCGGTTGATAAACAAAAATTCCAAAAGATTCTTTTTCTTTTATGAGTTTTTCTAACTTTCCCGAATCTATTTCTGTTATGGTATTTTGTCCGTAATATTTATCTTCAAGATAAAATGGGGAATTTTGACAGCCGGTTAAAAAAATAATTAGTATTAGTATAAGTATTTTTCTCATTTATTAGCCCTTAAATTATCAAAGTCAATATCATGATATGTTACTTTCCAAAAGTCATAGGTAATTTTTCCGTCATGATTTTGTTTAACATTAATATTATTTTTGCCTTTGTAGTACCAGTAACCACCTACATTATATATTTTGTTTTTATCCCAACCTAATTTTATTAACATATTTTTCATCATTCCGGCATAGCCACCTCCACCACACATTAAGAAAATGTTTTTATCTTTTGGAAAAAAATACTCTAAAATATCTGGGGATTCCTTATAGTTTGCTGTATAATTGCCTTGATCATCAACTGTAAATAAAGTTTTACCTGTATAAGTATTTCCGACTTCTTCTGGTAAGCCTTCTACATTTACTATAAGAGGGTAAGGTATAGCTTCAAAACCTTTGATAAATCCTGAAAGATATGAGTCCCCATTAATAGCTTCATAATTTCCTGGATCTTTTAACATTCGCATATCTCTATAAACACTGTCATTTCTATTTAAATAATTATCTATAGTTTCTTCGTTGATATTTTTATCTATGCCAAATTGTTTACCTCTGATTCCCTCGGCTAATTCTGGAAGTGGTAATTTTGTTTTAGATTTATGGAAATAAATAAAAGTAATTGAGCCAGCTAATAGTGTTAATACTATAATTATTATAATATGTTTTTTCATTTTTCTCCTTTCCTTTTTAATTATAGTAGGAAAATAAGTATATACCTATAAAGAAGTGGTTGAAAAAACTCAACTTTTAGTTGAATTTTAGTTTTGACAATCATTCATGGTTAAAGGAATTTTATAAGATGTAATTTCATTGTTTTCATCGTAACCATTAATCAATAAATATAATGTATCTTTAGAATAGTTTTGGCAAGTGTTTTGATAGTCTTTAATTGTAAATGTTATGTTTTTTAAAAATGCTTCTAGAGTTATTGGAGTTTCTTTGTCATAATTGTAGGAACTTATTTTTTGTTCGATATCTTCATGGGTTACATAAAGAGTGCAATCAATTTTTTTGTATTCTTTTTTCTTGTTGGTGCCGCAGTATTCAATGTTTGTAATGTATATAGCTGATTTTTTGTCGTTGTAGGCAATGCTTCCTGAGATATTAAAGTTGTTACAACTAGATGATAGGGTATTGAAATAAAAGTCGGCATTATGTTTTTTTAAAAGTATAAAGATAAGAATAATTCCGATTAAAATAATTCCCAGTAGTATTAATTTATTATGTTTCTTTTTTTGCCCTGGTTTAGTTCCGAGCATTTCTTCCATGGTAAGATTGTATTTTTTACTTATTTCTTTAAGAATACTTAAATCAGGCATATTTTTGCCATTTTCCCATTTGCTTACTGCTTGAAAAGTAACGTTTAGTTCATCAGCTAATTGTTTTTGAGTTAAGTGGTGTTCTTTTCTAAGCTTTTTAATAAATTTACCAAATTCTTCTTGATTCATACTTCACTTCCGTTATCTTATTTTACCATAGATGCTTTTTAAATTCCATAGGTTGTTATGTTAGTTTATTTATGGTATGATAATTTGGAAGTTTTATGAAAAAGAATATATTATTACTTAATGTTCATACATTTTTATCAACATTTATTTTATATTATATATGTGATATATTGTTTTATATTGAAAGGGGATTAACTTCTAGTCAGTATATAAGCTTTGTTGGGGTAACGTATTTAGTGCAGTTGCTTTTAGAGGTACCACTTGGAGTATTAGCAGATAAGTATAATAAGAAGTTTATGCTCTTAGGAAGTAATTTGCTATTTATTATATCAACTATTATTTTTGTAGATTCATATAGTTATTTGGGATTTTTATTAGCAGTTATTTTCAGTGCATTAAGTAGTTCATTAAGTTCTGGAATTGTAAATTCTTTTCTTTATGAATCTATTTTGGATAAAGGCGAGTTTCAAAAAATATTATTTTTTAATTCATGTTTTTATAATGTTTCTTATATGTTAGCTATGTTAATTGGGGGTTATGTTGGTAGTAGATTTGGACTTTCTTACACATATTATTTAACACTTATTCCGTTATGTTTAGATTTTTTGGTTATACTTTTAGTTAATTATAAATATGATAATAAAATTAAAATAAAAAACGGTAGTATTCCAATTTTAAAACAAGGGCTATTGGAACTTAAAAATAATCCTTATATTTTGAAACTTATAGTAAAAAGTGCTGTTTTATTTGCTGGAATAAAATTATTAGAAGAAAGTCATCCACAGTATTCTGAAAATATTGGATTATCTTTAATTGTAATTAGCGTGTATACGGCTTTTATCTTGTTGTTTTCTATTTTGGGGAGTTTTTTGGGAAGTAAAGTAAAAGCAAGTAATTATAAATTTATTTTAAATATTCATCCGTTAATAGTGGGGTTATGCATTATTTTAATTGGTATTTTAAATAATATTTTGGGAATAGGGTTTATTTTAATTATTTATATTTTTAGTGAAAGTTTTGATAATGTAATGATTAGTGAATTACATAATAATATATCTTCAACATCAAGAGTAACTATTGAATCTATTAAAGAGTTTGTTCTTGGTATTGTGGGGGTAGTATTTAGTTTATTAATGGTTATTTTACTTAAATTTGTTAGTATTAGTGTTATGTATATAGTTATTGGTGGTATAATTATTTTATTAGAAGTTATAGGTGAGAGATATGCAAAAAAATGTTAATTTTATATTTGGGTTATTAGATAAGAAAAAAATAGGGTTATGTCTTTTGATAGAAGCAGTATTGGATTTTTTATATTATGTAATTCCTTTTACTTTTGCTTTGTTTTTGACACTTACTTTTACAATTAAAAAAGCTATAGCTGTTGCTGTTATATTTATTGTATCAAAGACATTTAGATGCTTTGTTTTATGGTTA
>CAKOLP010000134.1 GCA_934096025.1 uncultured Bacilli bacterium | reverse complement strand
GCTATAATAATTATGAGAGTGGTAAGAATGATAGATTATAATTTTTTAAGAAGAAAATTAGATATGAAACAAGAAGTTGAAAAAATAATATTAGAGATAGAATATATTTTTATTTTATTAAAAGAAAAAAAAGCTAAAGTAAAAGATTTAATTGCAACAAATAACTTTACAAAAGAAGAATATATTGAGTTAATTGATATAGCAGTTCATTTTTTACAAGAAAAGACAAATTTAAAATTAACTCGAAAAGATGATATATTATATAGGTTATAGTAATGGCTACATATTTTAATATTCATAGATTATAACAGAAAGGAAGATATCTATGTATAATTATGATTATTATGGAAATGGTAATCGGTTTGTAGTTCCATTTTTGCTTGGGGGTTTAGCTGGAGGAGCAGCAGTTGGCTTAACTAGACCTAGACCAATATATAATGTAGCACCTTATAACGCCGGATTAGGCGGAGGATACAACCCAGCTCCAGGAATGCCTTATTACCAAAGTTCTTATAGTTACTATCAACCAGTACCTCACGTTTATTACTATTAAGTCATTTTATGACTTTTTTCTTTTAAAATAAAGGATAAAAAGATAAAATATATAATTAATGTTGAACCACCATAACTTAAAAATGGCAAGGGAATACCTATAATAGGGAGTAAGCCTAAGTTCATGGAAATATTAATTATTTGGCCGAATAAAAATATACTTAAAAAACATAGTGTTATATATTTAAGCGAAGATACAGGCAATTTAAAATACTTATTAAGTAAATATATATCCATTATTAAGTAACATAGTAAAACGATAAACCCTGTAATTATTCCAAAATTACTTATAGTAAAGGCAAATATAAAATCAGTTGGTGCCTCAGGTATATATATACTAATATGATTTAAGCCACTTCCCCATAAAGGTGTAGATCCCATCGCAATGAGGGCATTATCAAGCTGATAACTAGATAAAGTTTTAAAAGTTATAAGTCTTTCTACTCGATAAAAGAAACTAGTACCAATTAAATTAATTAATAAATCTTGATTAAGTATATATAATCCAATAAAAAGGCCCAACCCTAAAAAAGCAACCAAAAACAAAATAATAAACCAAAACTTATGAATATGTGCACAAAGAAAGATAGCTAAATCAATTATGAGATAATAAATAATAGCACCAGTATCAGGTTCCAAAAAAACAAGTAGGGAGGGAAGTAATGTTAAAAATAAAACAAGGATAATAAATTTAAATTCATCTTTTATTGTTGTAAGTTTCTTTTTACTTAATATACTACTTAATAAAAGTGTAAGACTTATTTTCATTACTTCACTAGGTTGAAAAGATATGGCACCTAAAGAAAACCAAGCTCGGGCCCCATTAATATCTTTACCTACAAATAAAACTAAAAGCAATAAGCCTAAAGACAAAAGATAAAATCCCCATGCATATTTAAGTAAAATTTTCATATTTGTTTTAGTGCCCAAAAACAAAAGAAGAAATCCCATACTATACCATATAACTTGTATTATTAAATTATATTTATATAAACTACTAAGTAATTTAGCATTTTGCATATTTAAAAAACTTATAATCATTATAATAAACAATGGTATATAAATTAATAATTTACTATTTATTATTTTTCTAATTGTATTCATATAATTAGTATGGTAAATATTTTTTAATTTATCATAAAATATAGGGAAAGGACGGATAAAAATGAATAAACTACCTAATGTTTTTGCTAACCCAATTACAAAAAAAATAAATAACTTTCAAGCCTCATATCGAAGTAGTAATACAGAAATAAAGTATAACCCTAAAGAAATAAATAAAAAAATCAACGAAATATTTAGTAGTAATGATCATGTATATAAAAGTAAAGTAAAAATTACTTTAGAAAGTGGCACAATAGAAACCGAGCTTGTAGGAAAAACAAATGTCCACTTATTAACCCTTGATGGAAAACTTATAAAGATAACAGACATTTTGAATATAGAAAAAGTATATTAAAGAATCTCCTCAATATACTTTTTTAATTGTTTAGCATTTTTATCAAATATTATTTTTAATTGATTATCTATTTCCACTATACCTTTAGCACCAAGCTTTAAAATAGCATCTTTATTAGCCAAACTTACATCTTTTAATATTACTTTTAATCTACTCATATTACACTCGGCATTAACTATATTATCTTTTCCCCCTAGATAATTAATTAATTTATTAGCTTCAATATTAAAATTCTTTTTTGAAAGTTTAACTATTACTAAAGATATAATAACTAAAAAACAAGCAATTATAATATATTGTATCCATGTTTGCATTTATATCACCACCCTAATTATAGCATTATTTTTTAAAAAGTAAACCTAAAAAGCATACAACAAATTAAAGATTAATCATAAATTATTAGTGAATTACATGAAAGGGTGAAAGTTTATGAATAATCAATGTAAAACAGAAAGCGGCAACTGCATTAATGAAATACTATGCGTAATCTTAGTGTTACAAGAAAATGCGTGTCCAGATAATTGCTTACAAACATGTGATAGACCAGTATTGGGTGGGGGAAGTAACTGTTTAATTTGTAATACGCGACCTGTAATGCTTTATACTTGTGCAGGAAATGGTACACCTTGGAGTATGCCAATTGTTAAAGATTCCACTGCAAGTTGTGCAAATGCAGGAACAACAGCAACATGTTCAAATGTCTTTAGAGTAGAAAAAATAGAAGGCAACTGCTGTACATTTAGAGTTTTAGCTGATAACACCGACGATACTAGCTTATATCCATATGTAGCAACTAATGTATTCTTTACAATGGATTGTGATTGTCTATGTTGTATAAGATGTTTATCTGATACCTATGTTGATTGCTTATGCTAAACATTAATTAGATTAACAAATTTAATGATGTTGCGTTACCTAAGTGGTAACGTTTTTTATGTTTAAAATTATGGCACAAAAAAAACCTTAAAAAGGTCTTTATTTGCTTTTTGTTGTGTTAGTATTGTTACTTTGAATGCTTTGTAGGGCATTTTGAATATATTTAGAATATTGTTTTTGCATTTCTTTATCTTCTATTTCCATATTATATTCTTTACGATAGTGTTGTAAGGCAGTTAGACCAATACTATTTTGATTACTAGTAATGTATTTTTCTCCAAGAGTTTCTCTTATTTCATCTTTTAATTTATCAAAAGATTCTTTTTCATAACTCTTAGTTTTTAAAATAACATGATATCCTAGTTCAGTTGTAATTACT
>CAKOLP010000133.1 GCA_934096025.1 uncultured Bacilli bacterium | reverse complement strand
ACTTTGTGTATTAGGTAATCTATTATGTCTTTATTTTGAAATTACGAATCCATATATAACTGGTCGAGATACTGTAAAATCATTTGGAAATGGTAGATATCAAATAATTAGGATACCTGCATCTATTGATGGTGAAACACAAAAATTTAATATTTTGTATGATTTGAAAGATGATACTACAATTGAATCAGAAATACTTGAATTTAGGCATGATGAGAAAAATAGCTTAGTTTACACTTTTGGTGATAACGGTTATACAATATTAAACTATAAGGAAGAAAAGTATAAACAGTCAAAATCTTGTCAAGATTTTACTGATGAGGAGCGATCTATTTTCTTTTCGTGCCCACATGATATTTCAGAATGATGATGTATATTGAATTTATTGTTTTACTATATGCTTTATAATTCTAGTATCATTAAAAATGAACTTGAAAAATTTAAACTATAGAAAAAGAAGTGATATATCTTGAAAAATTGTGAAAGAATATTAAAAAAATTAAATAATTTATTAGTTAGTTTATTATATTATGTTTCGATAGTTATTCTTCTCTTTTTTAATCCTTATTCTAACGTAATTGTTAGCTATTCCAATATTCTTGGTGCAATATTTATATTAAGTCTATTGATTTTAATATTTTTACCAACTATTTTAAAGAAGAAAATGCATATAGATAATTTCATTTCTATTATCTATAGTTTTGTGGTTGCTATTATTTTTTTAATTCTAACACTAATAATTGGATTTTCTACTAAGAAATATTTTGAAAATTTTTCTTATAAGAAGTGGAATGATGGCAATTATTGCAGTATGAGATATATGATGGTAGAATCACTGGAAAATAAATATTCATTTGTAGGAATGAATAGGGAAGATATCTATAATATATTGGGAAGAATAGATAAAAAATCATGCGCTGCTGATTATGAAGAATATAATAAAATTTGTTATATGACGTATGAAATAGAGGAAATAAGTAGAGATTATTATTGCATATATTTAGATGAAAATGATGTGGTAGTTTCTGCTAAATATCAAAAAGCTAGTTAAGTTTGTTTAAGTTAATATGTGAGATAAAAGCAATTAAACTTATATAAGATGATGAGGAGTTAATATATAAACAATATGGGAGGAAATATCTAGTATTTTAAAAAATAAAATAAAGCTAGAAACAATATTATATTAAAAATAAATTAGGAAGTGAATTGTGATGTTTTATAGTTATAAAGGTAATATTGATAGTTATGAAATTAGAAAAATGGCGCCATATTTTTTGAAAAAAAATTATATTTATTTAGTTGGATGTTTTAATATTTTAAATTTATTAATATCTGTTCTAATATTTATTTGTTTTCGCAGTATTAGCGATGCTATGATTATTTTTCTTGGCTTTTTAATTTTTTCTTTCATTTACTATAAAGTAAAGTTTTATGACATTATAACTAAAATTGCAAATTCATGTATTCAAAAAAGAAAGATTAATCCAGAAGTAAATTTGGAATTTTATGACTCATATCTAATTAGAAAAAGTAGTGATAAAAGCTTAAAGATAAATTATGATGACTTTAAGAGATTTATAGAAACTGATACAAATTTTTATTTACAATATTTAAATAATAAGAAAAAAAGAATAATTATTATTCAAAAAAATAATTGTGAATTAGAACTTATTCAATTTATTAGGTCTAGAGTTAAAAACATTGAAAATCATCTGGGTGGAGAAATTAATTTTTTAAAGCAAAGCAAATTAAGAAATTCTAAAATGATTAAAATAATCAAAATATTATTAATTATAGTACCTGTATGTAGTATTTTTGGTGGATTATATACAGCTGGAATGTATAATGAGATAAATGATGTTAATGATGTTCTTTTTTATCACTCATCGTGGATTATTTGGTTATGGTTACCATTACCTATTTTATCACTAATAATTAGCCTTATTTTCCAAAAACATGGAATAAAATGTACTAAAAATATTATTATCAGTTCCATGGTTAGCGTTCTTTTATTAATAGAAGGCAGTTTTTGGCTATATTCACCACTTTTTGCTGATTTTGAAGCTAATTTAGTTAATGATTATAGTATTATTGAGGATTATGAACAGGTTATGGATGTTAGAATTCCATCTTCAGGAAAATTGAAATTAAGAGATGCAGGTCCGTTTAATCATAATGGTATTTCTAATCTTGACATTGTTTTTGTTGATTATGCAAAAGAAGATACTAGTGTATTAGCAAATGATGTTATAAATAGTGATAAATGGATTTTAAGTACCGAGTTATCTTCGGAATATAAAAAATTAGTACCCTCTGTTTTAACTACTGATGATAATATGTATTATTTATTTTATAATAAAACTCTTGACGAATATAATATTGTTCCTGATAATATAGGAACCTATCAAATTTATACTATGATATATAATATTTCAAAAAAAACTTTATCTATTTTTATATTTGACTATAAAAAGTATTAGTATATTTTATAAAAAATTATTAATGATTTAATTATATGATGGTTCGATATATTGAACTTTTTATTATAGAAAGAGTTTTAGTATAAATAGCATTCTAGAAAGGAATAAAAAATGAAGAAAGATTATATGAAAAAATTAGAAAAGAAATTTATTAAAATTTTTTTAGAAATGAAGTATCCTGCAGGCACACATGATTTACAGCTTGATATATGCTTTGATTACTATAATGGACTATGCTATAAATTTATACATAATTCTAAAAATTTATCAAATGAAGTATATGATTTAGATGATGAAATAGAAACAAAAATATTAAATTTTATTTCTGAAAATAAAGGAAATGATGATGGAATAAATATGAGTATTTATTTGAATATGCTTAAATCGGCAATATTAATTTTAAATAAATATTATTCTAAAGATGGGTTATTAAAATAATTTTTTTCTTTAATAATTCTTCAATTAGTAGATATATATTTTTTTGAAAAAGGTATCTTTGATAATACTTTATATTGGAGATTATCGTTTTGGTTATATTGATAGGGTGTAGTGATAATTAAAAATATATTTGTAAGGAGAAAATAATAATGAAAAAACTAATAGGTATTGAAATTGTATTTTGCTTACTTTGCTTTATTATTAACTGGTATCAAAATTACATTATAAGTTATTTTAATATATTTACATTAATTATATTTAAATTAGCTTTATATATTTCAATGGTAACTTTATTAATTTTTTATTTCAAAAATTTTAAAAATAATATTAAGAAGTATCTTAAAATTATATCTTTAATAT
>CAKOLP010000132.1 GCA_934096025.1 uncultured Bacilli bacterium | reverse complement strand
GTGTAGATGTTGATGATTATATGCCATATGCAACATTAGTAATGGACTTAAAACAACCACTTGTAGCTACAAATAACGAAAATAGATTTGATATTGAAGTTAAAGTAAATGGTGGAGGTTTCTCTGGCCAAACTGGTGCTATACGTTTAGGTATTACAAGAGCATTATTAAAGTTTGATGAAAATACTGATCAAACAAGAGAAGATAGTTATAGACATATTTTAAAGAATGCTGGATTTATTACTAGAGATCCAAGAGTTAAAGAAAGAAAGAAATATGGTCTTAAAAAAGCACGTAGAGCTCCACAATTTAGTAAGAGATAAAAGTTTGTTTTCTTTTTACCCCGTTTTGGGGTTTTTTTAATGCTAAAAAAAAATTGAATTATTATTCAATCTTTTCGTTTTCCCATACTAACGGGTTAAAATTGTTTATTGCTGATATTAGTTTGGGGTGTCTGATGACAAAATGAATTACTGGGTTGGAGATTTTAGAAATAATTACATAGTTATTTTCTAAAATAATGATAGATATATTGGCAAATGGATTATTAGTTTTATTTATTGTTACATGATAGTTTTTATTTTTATAGTTTAGAGTGGACTTTAAGTGACTTTGGTATTCTTCGAAAGTATACTTTATTTTGTGGGGATAAAACATATTTTCTAAAGATAAATATTTATCTGTTTGGTTAAATGTTGTTTCATCATAATTGTATATTATGTCCGTTATTTGATTGTCTTTTAGAATTGTTTTAACATAGTTTTCTTCTTTTTCCTTGTATTTGATAATTTGTTTTTGATCATCTTTAGGTATGTTGTTGCGATTTAGGATTTTTGTTAATAACTTGGTGTCGATTGTGAATAAAGGGAGAGAATTTAGGATTCTTTTTCTCTTGTCTTTAATCTTGGTGTCGTTTAGTAAAAATACAAAGAAAGCTTGTTGGTCTTTTTCATTATATATATCCATTAATGAATTGGCTTTTTTTAAGAGAAAGTTTGGCTTTTTCTTTGTAGTAGGCAAGTTCTTCTTTGTTGCTTGTAAGGTATAATTTTCCACTCGCATGGTGGTCTTCGATGCATTCACCAGATAAAGCATAGGTTCCTGATACATAATTTTGGTGGCCATAAATGTTAAATGTTCGTTTCTTTATATAGTAAGGTGATATTTGGCCGGTCATGTAAATGGGGAGCCAACTTTCTAAACCTAGTAACATTTCGTTAAATGGGCGGTCTAGGTTATGGATTATGTTTAAATGGTGGCCTTTTTTTAAACACATTGCAATAGCAAACATCCACTTTTTACCGAATTCTAAGTCTTGTGCCATATCTTCCATTGGCATGTCAGAACACATAAAAATGTCTTCCATGTTTTTAGATAAAACTGTAGCTTTAAAAAAGTCTAGTTCACCCTTTTTCATATTTTCTAGGCCAAGATATACTTTGTTTTTGGCTTTGTAAAAAGGGATGGTTGGAACTTTTAATTCATTAAATTTAATAGCTTTAATATAGTCATTTAAATTAAAGTCATTTAAATGGTTTAAAAAATCTTCTATATTGTTTTTGGGTGGTGTTGATAAATTTTCAATAAGATAGTTGTGTAATTCTTTTTTAATATTACTATTATTAATAGTATTGCCAATTAGAGTAGATAATTTGGTTAGGTCATCTGATGTGTTGTATTTAGCAGTAATATAATTGATTATTTTGTTACAAAATGAAATTGGATCAGATGGTTTGGTCTTACCATATCTTATGCGGGAAATGTGAGAAGCATCAAACGCAATATATTTGGACATTTCATTGATGTTTATTTTAAGAGTTGTTATAAGATTATTAAATTTTATATTAAAGTTTTCATAGTTAAAATTATCTTTTGAAGATAGGGAGTTGCAGAAATCTTCATATACATTTATGTTTTCATAATCAGCGATATTTTTTTCTTTAATTATAGTAGTTAAAGCAGAGCTTATTTGTTTTAATTGAGAGCTGTTTATTTGGGGAGTTCTTTTGCCGTTTTTGTATCTACTTATAACTGATTCGGAAATTTTGGCTAGGTCAGCTAAGTCTTTTGAGGAACAATCTAAGTCCTTTAAGTATTTGTTAAATTTATCTTTAAAATTCATTATTTATCACCCTTAAAGTTTATTATACTATAAATTGTGTATTTTCGAGTAAATACTTGCCATTAAAAACATTGCTTTTGTTGGCAAGTTAATTGTTAGATTTTAATTTTTTCGTTATATTATAATAAGTAAGGAAAAGGTGAAGAAATATGAAAAAGAAATTATTTTTGATGTTAGTTTCTTTTTTTGCAGTTTTAAATTTAACTGGGTGTGAAAAAGATATGCCTAAGGAAGAAACTATAAAAATTAAAGAGGTAGAAACTAAAAATATTAAATATACAGATTTTGATAATGGTTTAGTTAAAATGAAAATTCCTGAGGGGTGGAAAGTTGATTGTTTGGGTGACTATGTTCATTATACAGTTAAGGTTTATAATTCAAGTAATCCGATTTATCAATTTTTCTTTAACTTTAAAACTGAGGGTTATACTAAGTCAGCTGAAGCTAAAAGTTTTTATCAAAAGTATTATCCGAACGATATGTTTGCTAAGAATCCTGTGATAGCTGAAAAAACAACAGAAGGCTTTTATAAAATATTTAATGAATTAGGGCCTTTAAATAATACAGATACTTTTGCGTTTCCAGTTTTAAATGATTTTGTTGTTTTTGATAACTTGGGAACATCTTTATTAGGTGGGGATATTATACGAGCTACATTTACGGACTCTGCTGGTATCTTAGGCGAGGGAATATTTACGGCTTATGTGTATGATGCGGGGACATATTACGTTAATGAAAATATTATGTCTGGTAAAAAAATAGATATATATTATTTAAGTGTTTATAATTCTATATTTATTACTGCACCGAAAGATGAGTTTGTAAATTGGGAAAGTGTTTTGAGTACTGTTTCTGGTTCTTTAGAATTTACAGATAGTTTTATTAATGGTTTTTATAATGAACAAGATGCTATTATGAAGAATTTTCAAAATGTTCGAAGTATCTGTAATGAGATAACTGCTGGGATAATGGATTCTTGGGAAAAGAGAAGTGCAAGCTTTGATATTATGAGTCAAAAACAAAGTGATGCTACCCTTGGGTATGAAAGAGTATATAATACTGAAACTAAGGAAATTTATAAAGCATATAATGGATTTACTGATGATTATGATGGGACAAGATATGAACCTGTAACTGATGATATGTATTCTAAGGGTATAAG
>CAKOLP010000131.1 GCA_934096025.1 uncultured Bacilli bacterium | reverse complement strand
GAAAGATGGAAATATTATTGAACAAGGAAATCATGAAGAATTAATGAAGCAAAATGGGTTTTATAAAGACTTATATAATTCACAATTTGATGTAAATTAAGAAAGTTGATTTAAATATCTGACTTTTTTTGATATAATGGTAGTACTTTGAGGTGGTTTTATTGAAAAGTGTTTTAGAATATTTGGAAAATAATGAAAGTAATAATTTAATTGTAGATATTAATGGAACGTTAAGTTATAAAGAATTGGAAATAAAAGCTAAAAGAGTAGGAAGTTATTTAGCAGGTGTTGTAAAAAAGAATGCACCAGTTCCAGTGTTTATGGAAAAAAGTAGAGAAGCTCTAGTTACTTTTATAGGGACTTTATATGCAGGTGGTTTTTATAGTTTATTAAATACTAGTTTGCCAGAAGCAAGACTTAAACAAATTATGAGTGTTTTAGATGTTAATTACATTATTACAAATAAAGAATATGAAGAAAAAATAAGAGAGTTTTTTCCGGAGATAAATGTTATTTTATATGAAGATATTGTAGATACTGAGATTAATTTAGAAAAGTTATCTGCAATTCGTGAAAAAATGGTGGATACTGATCCGGTTTATGCTAATTTTACAAGTGGGTCTACAGGAGTACCTAAAGGTGTTTTAGTGGGTAACAGATCAATTATTGATTTTATTGATAATTATGTAGATACTTTTAAGTTTAGTTCTTTAGATGTAATTGGTAATCAAGCGCCTTTTGATTTTGATGTTTCGGTTAAAGATATATATACAGCTTTAAAAACTGGGGCTACTTTGGTTATTATTCCAAAAGAGTATTTTATAAATCCTGCGAAATTAATTGACTATTTGATAGAGTATAAAGTAAGTTCTTTAACTTGGGCAGTTTCAGCTTTATGTTTTTTGACTACTTTTCATGGGTTTGATTATAAAGTGCCAAAGTACGTTAAGAAAGTTCTTTTTAGTGGGGAAGTTATGCCTTATAAACATTTAAAAATGTGGATGGATAATTTGCCTGATGCTATGTTTGTAAATTTATATGGACCGACGGAAGTTACCTGTAATTGTACGTATTATATTATAGATAGAAATGTTCTTTACGATAAGATTCCTATTGGGGTATCTTTTAATAATGAAGATGTATTTTTGGTACAGGAAGATATGGAAGTAGTTTTGGAGGATAACATAAAGGGAGAAATATGTGTGCGAGGTTCTGCACTTGCTTTAGGATATTATAATAATATGGAACAAACTAAAAAAGCTTTTAGGCAAAATCCGTGTCATAATAAATATATAGATTTGGTATATATGACTGGAGATTTGGGATATTATAAAGAGGGAATTTTGTATTTTTCTGGAAGAAAAGATTTTCAAATTAAATACTTGGGGCATAGAATAGAACTTGAAGAAATAGATAAAGCCATTGGTAGTATTGAGCAAGTAAAAAGAGTAGTTACTATTTTTGTGGAAAGTAAGAATAAGTTATGTGCTTTTTATATCGGGGATATAGAAAAAGGTGAAATACAAAAAATATTAAAGGAAGAGTTGCCACAGTTTATGATACCAACAAAACTTATGCAAATGGAGGACTTGCCTTTAACGAAAAATGGAAAAATTGATAGAAAACAATTGGAGGAGTATATATGAATATAAAAGCTATTCAAAATATTGCTACACCTTTTTATTTATTTGATGTTTCAAAATTAAAACAAAGAATAAATTATTTAAAAGAGTTTATGCCTAATAATGTAAGGTTATGTTATGCTATGAAAGCTAATTCTTTTGTTTTGAAATATATGGAGGGGTTAATCACTCGCTTTGAAATTTGTTCATATGGGGAATTTAAGATAGCTGAGGCATCTGGAGTTGCTTATGACAATATGGTTATTTCTGGTGTATATAAAGATGATGCAAGTATGAAAGATATTATTACTAAATATAAAGTTGGTGAAGTAATAACGATTGAATCTTTGAATCAACTTACCTTGGTAGATTTATTAACACGAAAATTAAATATAAGTGTTGATGTTATAATTCGATTAACAAGTAATAATCAATTTGGAATGTGTGAAAGTGAATTAGAGAATATTATAAATAAAAGAGAAAGTTTTCCATTTTTAAATATAAAAGGTATACAATTTTTTTCTGGAACTCAAAAAAGTTTAAAAAAGATTATAAGAGAAATTGGATATATTGATAATTATATTAAGCATTTGAATAATGATTTGGGTTTTGAAATACAAGAGTTAGAATTGGGTCTTGGGTTTATGGTTGATTATTTTGAAAATGAAAAGGAATTTTTGGAAACTGAATATTTAAGAGCTGTAAAAAATGAATTAGAAAATATGGAGTACAAGGGGTTAATTACTTTAGAATTAGGCCGAAGCATTGTAGCTTGTTGTGGAGATTATTATACAAAAGTAGTAGATACGAAAAAAAATAGTGAGGGAAATTTTGCCATATTAGATGGGGGTATGAATCATTTAGTGTATTATGGTCAGATGATGGCTATGAAACATCCTTTTTTAAGTGTTTATCCTAAAAAAGAGGGACGTTTAGAAGAATGGAACTTGTGTGGAGCATTATGCACTGTAAATGATTTGTTAGTTAAAAAGATTGAAGTTAATAATTTAGAAGTTGGAGATATATTTGTTTTTCATAATGTCGGAGCGTATTCTGTAACCGAGGGAATAAGTTTATTTTTAAGTAGAGATTTACCAAAAGTAGTGATACTTGAAAATGATAATCTTAAAATAGTTAGAGAAAATATACCGACTTATAAATTAAATATGGTGAATGGAGGTGAATGAATATGGATAAATTAAAAGAAATGTTAGAAGAATTAAATGCTGATGTTGATTATGATACTTGTGAGACTTTAATAGATGATCATTATTTAGATTCTTTAGCGATTCTATCTTTAGTTGCAGAAATAGAAGAAGAATTTGATGTTACGATTCCAACAGTGGAAATAGTACCTAATAATTTTAATTCTATGAAAAATCTATGGGCTTTGATAGAACGTTTAATGAATGAATAATTATTAGTATAACTTATATTAAAAGGGAATATTAATGTTATAGTATTACTGGTAAATATGAAAAGAGATGTTAAATAAGTCACTTTTAGTGAGTGGCTTTTTTTCGTGTGCATAAAATATAGGGGAGGCTAAAATGGAAACGGAATTAAGTAATGTAGCAACCGTTTTAGGTAATTATAACGATATACCTACGAGTATTTCTTCAGAAGTTATATTAGTTACAATGATAAATGGATTAACAGTTACAAAAACTTCTGATAAAAAAGTTTGGGCTGATGGGTTGTTAAC
>CAKOLP010000130.1 GCA_934096025.1 uncultured Bacilli bacterium | reverse complement strand
AATCTGTTGTTTCTTCTTTTACTTCTACCTTTTTTGTTTCTTTTTTAACTTCTTTTGCTACTTTTCCTTCTAATGCTTGATTTGCAACTACAACTAATGCTGCAAATCCTGCTGGATTTTCAATAGCCATTTCTGAAAGCATCTTTCTATTGATAGCTACACCTGCTTTAGAAAGTCCATTAATAAATTTTGAATAACTAATATCATTCATTCTACAAGCAGCATTAATTCTTGTAATCCATAATTTTCTAAAGTTTCTCTTATTTTGTCTTCTATCTCTATAAGCATATGCTCCACTATGGAATACTTGTTCTTGAGCTGTCTTATATAATCTATGCTTACTTCCAAAATAACCTTTTGCTTCCTTTAATACTTTTCTTCTTCTATTTTTTGATACGTTTCCGCCTTTAACTCTTGCCATACTTAATCACCCAACTTCCTAGATAACAGATTTTAATCTGTTTCTATCTCCTTTTGCAAGCGTACCTTTATTACGTCTTTGTCTTACTTCTTTAGCTGAATCTTTACCAGTTTTATGGTTACTTCCAGACTTCATGTATGTAAGACTACCATTTTTCTTTTTGTTAAATACTTTTGCACTTGATTTATGTGTCTTTTGTTTACATTTTGCCATAATACTATTTCCCTTCTCCTTTTTTCGGTGCTAATATAAGAAACATTTGTCTTCCATCTAATTTAGGTTCTGTTTCAATTACTGCATAATCACTTAATGCTTCTGCAAATCTTAACAATACATCCTTACCTTGTTCTGGTCTAGCCATTTGACGACCTTTAAAACGGATAAATGCCTTAATTTTATGTCCTTTTTCTAAATACCCTTGAGCATTCTTCTTTCTTGTTTCAAAGTCCCCAATATCTATAGTTACTGATAAACGATATTCTTTAATATCTTTATTAGCTTCCCGTTGCTTCTTTTGGGTTTCTTTTAATTTCTTTTGCTTCTCATAACGAAATTTATTATAATCCATTATTTTAGCCACAGCTGGATTACCATTTGCATTCATTAAAACCAAATCCAAACCAGCATAATTTGCTAGTGTCAAAGCATCAGCAATTTTTTTAAGCCCCATCTTTTCCCCGTTCGGCCCTATTACCATAACTTCTGGTATCTTGATGTTCTCATTAACTAATTGTTCGTTACTATTATTTGCTATTGTAAGCACCTCCAAATGTCATAAAAAATGGATACAATTTATGTATCCACTCATGACAAATAAAATCAATTCATTCGGCATTTACCTACTGCTTTAAGCAATCAGGTGGATACTAAAATCTCTTTCCTTTTTTCAATAACAACTTTATTTTATACTAATATTTTACGTTTGTCAAACATTTTTTATACTAAGTCTCTTAATTATTACCATTTGTTTTTTTCATTTTAAGTTTTACTCCATTTAAAGCAACACCATTTGCTTTTCAACTACATTTTTTTATATAGTTTTTTTCTTATTAACTTGATAATCGCAACAACTATTTTCTTCATATACCCATACAATTATTAAATAAATATTTATATGTTGCTTCATAGTAATTGATTTTTATTATAAAATAATTAATGATTTACCCACGTGTTCTTAGCAATCTATAATCTTTTTTTACATTAATTGTTTCTAATAAGTCTTTATCAAAAATATTTTTAGGAAAGTCAACATAAATTCTCGATAAGAAATCCAATAATTCTTTATCTATTTTTTGACTTTGCAAAAAATCTAAATAACAATAATATTCTTCTTTTGTCCACTTATGAGAATTATTAACCCCACTAAGTGCATTAACTAGCATATATATAAAACTTAAAATTACACTATCTTCATTAGGTATAATATCCCCATTACGAGCAATTAAATATTTATTTGAATATTCCATAAGATTTGGATTATCACTTAAAAATTTCGCTGGGCTTATCATACTTTCATTAATATATGAACTATCTAAATCAATTAGTTTAATTTTCTGACTATTTAAATCTAATATAAAATTAGCTTCATGTACATCACCTAGAAAAAAATGCCCCTAAAGTTCTCTTATTTTTAAAGTTTTTTCTAATAATCCATATATTTCTTTTAAAAATTTTATTTTTAATTCAAGTCTAACATTAGGATTATTTAAAAACAACGACATATTTATATTGTCTTCTACAAGAAAAGCCTTGAGGAACTCCATCAACAAATACAATGCTTGTTGGCAGAACTAATTCCTCCATATCAATTATATCTCTATTAGCAAGTAATTAAATTATTATATAAATTTTTCTATTCAAATATGATGAATCTTGATTATAGTAAATCTTAAGTACTTCTAAGATACTTTTCCACCTTTCTTTTTGATTAGACAAATACAATTTTCCCTCTGTATTTAAGACTTTTCTGCTTATTTGCAATAATGGAAATTTTTCAATATCCCTTTGTTTAAATTCTTTTATTGGTAAACTTTTTAATTCACTTTGATTTAATATATTTTTTCTCATAAGCCCCCTTAAATCTTTACTTACAACTTAATATGTTTTTAAAGCTATCTTTTAACAATATCTCGCTTTAATAAATTATTATACACTTTTTTCAAAAAATAGCAAATTAAAAAACTAGAGAACAAATCCCTAATTTCTTAATATCTATTGTTTATGATTAATTGCTTCGTTCATAAAATCTAAGAATTCATCAAATGATACCGTATGTGTTTCTTCACTTTGAGCTAACCTATAAGAAATAGTATTACTATCTACTTCTTTTTGACCTAGAATAACACTTATCGGATACTTTTTAATTTGACTTTCTCGCATTTTATATGAAAGTTTTTCATTTCTATCATCTAAATTTACTCTAAAGTTATTTACTAATTTAGTATAAACTTCTTTTGCATATTCTAAATGATATTCATTATTTACCGGAATAATATTTACTTGTGTAGGTGCAAGCCAAAGTGGTAAATACCCTTTTGTTTCTTCTAATAAGAATGCTGCAAATCTATCAAGTGAACCCAAAATAGCTCTATGAATAACTACAGGTCTTTCTTTCTTTCCAGCTTCATCTACATACTCTAATTCAAATCTTTCTGGTAATTGATAATCAAGTTGAACTGTTGATAATGTTACATCATGACCAATGGCACTCTTAACTTGAACATCAATCTTAGGTCCATAAAAGGCAGCTTCACCCTCAGCTTCATAATATACTTTATTAGAGTTCTTCAATATTTCTCTTAGAGCACTTTCACTCTTTTCCCATAATTCATCATTACCAAAGTATTTTTCCGTATTCTTTGTATCTCTTAAAGACAATCTAAATTTATAATCTTTAAAACCAAAGTCTTTATATACATC
>CAKOLP010000129.1 GCA_934096025.1 uncultured Bacilli bacterium | reverse complement strand
ATTAAAAGTAGGTCGAATACAGAATTAACGCGAGCAAATGACGCTTATCCAACTTATTCTTATTATGGCTTTGTTAAAGATGATTATAATGTTTATAAATTATATGGAATTAATGATACAGAAACTAATTTGGAATTAAAAACGTTTTATGATATACAAGACTTAAGTATAAAAAATAAGAAAATAGTTGTCTATACAGATGCTTTAAATGAAGTAAGATATGATAGTAAGAATAAAGAGTTTTATTTTTATGAATTAAATCCTTTTTATAGTAATAAGTTAAATATTAAAATGAGTGATAATTACCTATTAGATGTAAGTGGGGAAGTAACTTACTGGCCGATTGATCAAGATAATGAAAATAAAAAAACAATTACTAGTGATGTAACCTCATATATAATAAGTAATGATATATTTTATTATACTAAGGATAGTAATTTAGTTAAGTTTGATCTAGAAACGGGGAATGCTTTGGTACTTACAAATTTAACTGAGAATACAAAGATAAATGATATAAATAATAATTTAATATTACTTGAAGATGAAAAGAATGTTTATGTATATAACTTAGAGACAAATATAATACTTAATATTAATGAAATAGCTAGGGAAACAAGTATTAAATATTTAAGTAAGTCTAAAAAAGGATTTATATATATAGCTGATAGCATTTTAAAAGAATACGACCAAGGTACAAAACAAAGTAATGTATTAAAGAATAATTTTTTAGAAGATATTGTTTTATGTAAATATTTAAAAGATAATGTTTATTTTATGAAAACTAAGGAAGATAGTTTTATTTATAATTTAAGTACGTTTGAAAAACAAACTTTAGAAAATGATTATGTAGAAATTGAGGTGATAGAATGATTATTAATTTAAATAAGTTGCCAGTAACTATTAATGAATCATTAGAAATACCAGAATCATTTTATGAAAATGGAGAAATAAAAGGGTTAAAAGATGTTAAGGTTACCGGTTTTATTAAATATAATGCTATTGATGAAGTAGTTATAGATTTAAGTGTTAATGGAATAATGCTTTTAAATGATGCAGTTACAAATGAACTTGTAGAATATCCATTTACTACGAAAATAGAAGAAGAAATAGCAGAAAATGATGAAGAAATAAGAAAATATTACGAAAAAAGACAAAATACACTTGATATAATTGAACTTTTATGGGAAAATATTATATTGGAAGTACCCATTAGATTTACTAAGGAACCTGATGCATTATTGAGTGGTGATGGTTGGCAATTAAACTGTTGGGAAGATAAAGAGCAAACTGATTCTAGATTTGCAAAATTGAATGATATTTTTAAAGGTGGTGAATAAAAATGGCAGTTCCTTTTAGAAGAACTAGTAAAACTAAAAAAAGAATGCGTAGAACTCATTTAAAGAAAGAAGTTGGGGCACTAACTACTTGTTCAAAATGTGGGGCTACATTAAGACCTCATAGAGCTTGCGTTAAATGTGGAAATTACAATGGAAAAACTGTTATTCCAGTAAAAACTGAAGAAGAATAAATCACTTAAGATTGTTCTTTTTTTGTTGATTTTGTAATTTAAGTGTGCTAACATATAATAGAGAGGGAATTAGATATGACACAAGAAGAATTAAAAAAATTATATTTAGATTTAAAGAAAAGCTTGGAATTAGGTTTTGTGCCTGATGATACATTCCAAGAGAATTTTAGAAATGCTAGAATTAATGGTACACTAGATGGTTCTTTAGAAGAATTAGCTAGTTTGGTTAAACAACAAAATGAACCTATTGATTTAGGAGATTTTACTAAAGATATTTTCAAGAGTGTTTCTGAAATGGAAAAAATGGTTGAGGGAACTGAAGTTTCAAATTTTAAATATATTTTGAAAGAATTAAGGTCTCTTTTTGGAAATATAGAATTTACTAGTGTAGAAAAAAGAATTAGGTATTTAAATACTAGTATAACTGAGACTGAAAAGAAATTAGAAGATTTACGTAAAGAAAAGTCTAAAACTAGAATTAATCCTGCTTTAAGTGAATTAACTAGAGCAACTAAAGGAGCTATTTTAGATGCAGAAATCGTAAATTCAGAAGATTATTTGAAAAAGCTTCAAGAAGCTAAGAAAAAGGAAGAAGATCTTGTTAAAGAATTATATAATAACTTAAAAAATAAAAGTAAAAGCGAAGTTAATGTTTTTATGAATAATATATTAGGTGTTATAAATAAACTTGATTCAGAATATAGAAACTTAGAACTTAGTGAAGATATGCGCGATAAGTTAAGCAAAGCTATTTGGGATACTAGAGATAAAGTTGTTGTTTTTAATAAGTATTTAGCAATTGAAGAAAACAAAATTAAGGAAAAAATTGCTGAACTTTCAAATAGTGTTGGATTAGCAAAAACATCTGCAACTTCTGTAGAAGTTAGTGCTATGTTAAAAGAATTTGACGAAAAGATTTCTGAATTATCTGATAGAGAAAAGAATGACGTTGATAGCATTTTAAACAATGTTAATGAAACTTTCGATAGAGACGAAGAAAATAAAATTAAAAATGTTGATGATTTACTTTGGGAAATTAAAAAGTTAAATAATATGAATATTGAGAAAGTACATGATAATGGTCTTAAGATTATTGTTGAAGATCCAGCAAATCTTGTTTTGCCAGAGGGATTCAAATATGATGAAGTTTTAGGTATTAATAATAAAGTTGATGATGTAACTCCGTTTATTTCACTTCCAGTTGAAACAAAGAGAAGTTTAAATGCTGAACCTGAAGTTAATCCAGAAATTAAACCTGAACCTAGTCCAGAAATAAATCCTGAATTTAGTCCGGAAATTAAACCTGAGCCTAGTCCAGAAGTTAAACCGGACATTGATCCAAATAATAAAACAAAAACATCAATAAGATCAAAAATTACAAAAATTCGTAAAGCTACAGTTGAACCATATGTTGGTGGAGCTATAACGCTAGGTGGTGTGGGCTTTATTTTAGCTTCTGTAGCAGGTGCTCCTGCGCTTCCAGTGGCAGCAGTAGTAGGTGGAGCATCTTTAGGAATTCAAGAATTATACAGACGTATGGCTAAGAAAGGAATGGTTAATCCTAATGAATTTGAGGGAACTGTTTATGAACAACATCCTGAAGATGCTTTAGCAGCTGTTGGATTTGCTTATTCTATTTCAAATAAATGCAAAGGGCTTGTAAATTCATTTAAAGAATATAGAAGAAAGAAAAAACAACAACGTGTAAATGCTGAAGAAACCAGAACTCCAGAAGTTGTTGAAGCTATTGAAACACCAGTTGTGCCTGTTACACCAGAAGCTCCTGCACCTGAAGTGGTAAATACACAAGTAGCTC
>CAKOLP010000128.1 GCA_934096025.1 uncultured Bacilli bacterium | reverse complement strand
ATTTGGATCAAACTGCTAAGTATAATTTGTTGTATGATGCTTTTGGTTGGGAAAAACCAAAGTATGCACATGTTGCTATGGTACTTGGGGAAGATGGCACGAAGTTATCTAAGAGAAATGGTGATGCTTCATTTATAGATTTATATGATGAGGGATTTTTACCTAATGCTATAGTTAATTATTTGGTACTTTTAGGTTGGAGTCCTGAAGTTAATCAAGAAGTATTTAGTATGGAAGAACTTATACATAACTTTAATGAAGAAAGAATTAGTAAATCATCTAGTCAATATGATGTAAAGAAACTTGAATGGTTTAATCATCAATATATAAGTAAAATGGAAGATGATGAGTATCTTAAGTGGGTTTTTAAATACTTGACTTTTGATGTAAGTGATAAGAGTGAAGATTGGATTAATACTTTACTTCTTATATATAAGAAAAGTTTAAATTATGGTAAAGAGATAAATGAACTTGTTAAATCTTTCTTCGAAGAATTTAAAGTAGATGAGGAAGCTTTAGAGTTTATGGCAAGTGATGAAAAGATTAAAGATGTTGTAAATTGTTTCTTACATGAAATAGAAAATGTAGAAAATTGGGATATTGAAAGTATTAGTAGGGTTATAGAAAATGTAAAAGAAAAAGAAAATGTAAAGGGGAAAATGCTTTTTATGCCAATTAGAATTGCTTCGACTGGTGTTATGCATGGACCAGAACTTGCACCTACACTTTACTTAGTAGGAAAAGATGAAATAATAAAAAGGATTAAGCAATGAAAGGAAAATTGGGTTGGTTAGTTGTTATAGCCATATTTGTAATTATTGGCTTTGCAGTATATTCTTTTTTCTTCGGAGGAGAAAGAGTAATTGCCTTTTTTGATAGAGAGTTTGTTATTAGACAAAATGAACTTGCCTTAGTAAATGAAGAAGTTTATGTAAAATTTTTGAAAGTTGAAGATACTAGGTGTAAAGGTGATGATTGTGAAAGAGAGGGTGAACAAGTAGTTCATTTATTAGTCATAAATAATCATCATATTAACTATATTAAATTAGGGACTCTAGCTGAAACGAAGATGAATTTAGATAAAGAATATGAAATTAGTTTGGTGGAACTTAAAGAAGATAATGAGTTAACACTGAAAGTGATAGATAAAAATAAGGAGGAATAATGAGATTATATAATACACTTACTAGAAAAGTAGAGGAATTTGTGCCTTGGAATAGCGAAAGGGTTAGTTTTTATACTTGTGGACCTACGGTTTATCATTATGCTCACATTGGAAATATAAGAAATTATATTGGGCATGATATTTTGGATAAAACGCTTAGGTATTTAGGGTATAATGTATTAAGAGTTATGAATATTACTGATGTTGGGCATTTAACAAGTGATTCTGATTCTGGTGATGATAAAATGGTGTCAAAAGCTAAGAGGGAACATACTACTGTTATGGATATTGCTAGGTTTTATACGGATGCTTTCTTTAAAGATTTTGATTTAGTAAATAATAGAAGACCAGATATAGTTAGTCCAGCTACAGCTAATATTGATGAATATATTAAGATTATTAGTGTGCTTTTAGAAAAAGGTTATGCTTATAAAAGTGGGGGAAATGTTTACTTTGATACTACAAAGTTAGATGATTATTATAAGCTTACGAATCATAAAATAGATGAAATGGTTGTAGGTGTTCGTGAGGGTGTCGAAGAAGATAGTGCTAAGAGAAATCAAAATGATTTTGTTTTATGGTTTACTAAGTCTAAATTTGATGAACAAGATTTAAAATGGGATAGTCCTTGGGGCTGGGGATATCCTGGTTGGCATATTGAATGTACAGGTATTAGTTTAAAATATTTAGGAGAATACTTGGATATCCATGGTGGAGGAGTAGATAATATTTTTCCACATCATACAAATGAAATTGCACAAAGTGAGTCTTATTTAGGCCATAAATGGTGTAATTATTGGTTTCATAATGAACATTTAAATGATGAAACTGGAAAAATGAGTAAGAGTAAAGGGGCAGTTTTAACAGTTAGTGTTTTAAAAGAAAAAGGGTTTAATCCTTTAAGCTTTAGATATATGTGTCTTTTAAGTAATTATCGTAGACAGTTGACTTTCTCTTTTGATTCTTTAAGTGGGGCGGAAAATGCTTATAAAAAGCTAAAAAATAAAACATTAAGTTTGAAGTATAGTCAAGATGTTAATGAAAGTGATTATAATTACTGGAATGATTTGTTTATTAAGTGTTTAGAAGATGATTTAAATACAGCAAATGCGTTAACTGTTTTATATGATTTATTAAAAAGTGATATAGGAGAGGGAACAAAATATAAATTAGTAAGTGATTTTGATAAGGTGTTTAGTTTAGATTTGTTAAAAGAAGATAAAGGAAATACTTTTGTAGATGAAGATATATTAAATAAGATAAATCTTAGAAATGAAGCTAAAAAAAATAAAGATTATGAACTTGCTGATAAGATTAGAAATGAATTGCTAGAACAAGGAATTGTTTTGAAAGACACAGCTAATGGAACTGTTTATGAGGTTAATAAATGAATTTAAATCATTTAGGTATTATTGTAGATGGTAATGGAAGATGGGCTAAAGAAAGAGGCTTATCAAGAAGCGAGGGACATAAAGAGGGTGCTAAAAGGTTAGAGGAATTAATACTTTATGTTGCCAAGGAAAAATTAGTTAATTATTTAAGTTTGTATGTTTTTTCAACAGAAAATTTTGGTCGCGAAGAAAAAGAAGTTAATTATTTAATGGAATTATTTTTAAAGTGGTTTAAGACTGTAAAAGCAAAATATAAAAATGAAAATATAAAAGTGTTATTTTCAGGTAATATGAGTTTGCTTAGAGATGAAATTGTGGAAAGTATTAAGGAACTTGAAGAATATACTGCAGAAAATACAGGGTTAGTGGTTAATTTTTGTTTAAGTTATGGTGGTAGAGAAGAAATTACTCATGCTGTAAGAGAAATAAGTAAGAAAGTCTTAAATAAAGAATTAGCTTTAGAAGATATTAATGAAAAGCTAGTGGGGCAATACATGTATCATGAGTTACCTGATATAGATTTTTTAATTAGAACTAGTGGGGAAAATAGAATTAGTAATTTTATGCTGTGGCAAATATCATATGCAGAGTTTTATTTTCCAAAGACTTATTTTCCAGATTTTGATGTAAAGTGTCTATTGGAGGCTTTCTTAGAATATAAAAAAAGAGATAGAAGATTTGGAAAAATTAAGTAAAAGCTTTAAGATATTATTCTTTTAGCTTTTTTTGTTGGAATACTTAGATGTGATTGATAAATAGCGTAAGATAATTTATAATGTAAATGAGGAGATTAAATTATGAAGTATAAATATGAATTTTTTATAGCAGGAAGAGCTAGAAATAAAGAAAATATTTTAAAAATATGTGATTTATTTGATAAATAAGGTGTTTCTTATT
>CAKOLP010000127.1 GCA_934096025.1 uncultured Bacilli bacterium | reverse complement strand
CTCCAGATATTTTAAATACTTACAAATTTTTACTAGAAGCTAAGGAATGTGGCATAGAAACAATTGTTATGGAAATAAGTTCTCACGCTTTAGAATTTAACCGTATCTATGGTCTATCACTAACCGTGGCAGCATTTACTAACCTTACCGAAGATCACTTAGACTACCACAAAACTATGGAAAACTATCTAAAAACCAAATTAAAAATAATTAATTACTTAAAACAAGATGGAATTTTAATCCTTAACGGAGACGATGAAAATAGCCAAGAATTTGCCAAACTATTTTCTAACTACGAAACACTAGGCTTTAACGAAAAATTTACCTACAACATAACATCTACAACTATTACCCCGGCAAAAACAACTATTGACTTTACATACAAAAATACCAATTACCAAGCAATTACAAACCTAACCAGCAAATTTAATATCTACAACTATTTAACTGCCCTTGCAATCATTCATGCCCTGGGTTATGATATTAACACTATTATTGCTGCAACAACAAAAATCAAGGCTCCGAAAGGACGTTGTGAAACTCACGAAGTAAATAAAGGATATGCTGTAATAGATTATGCACATACTCCCGATGCTGTCGAAAAAGTTATAACTGCCTACAATGAACTAAAGAAAAACAAACTAATAACAATCATTGGTTGTGGCGGAGATCGAGACCCTATTAAAAGACCAATTATGGGTAGTATTGCCACATCTTTAAGTGACTATTGCATTTTTACAACCGATAATCCCAGAACTGAAGACCCAGACAAAATCATGCAAGATATCACAAAAGATTTAACTAAGACCAATTACCAAATAATAAAAGATAGAAAAACAGCCATTAAAACCGGAATTGAAATGCTTCATCCCGAAGATATTCTTTTAATACTAGGTAAAGGTCATGAAGATTATCAAATAATTGGTCATGAAAAAATCCACCTAGATGATGCTGAAGAAGTAGAAAACTGGATTAAAACCCACAAAAAAACCGATTAACCTCGGTTTTTTATTATTTATTCTTTTTATCATTTACTATATCTTTAACAATATTAAATGCCATAAACACAACCATTAAAGCTATAACTACTAATAAATTCTTTGTAAGTATAGATGATTCAATACTTATTAAACATTCCTTAAATAAATCAATAGTATAAGTCATTGGTAAGAAATTATGTAAGAATCTAAATCCATGCGTTACTGTTTCAATTGGGAATGTACCTCCAGCAGCAGCAAGTTGTAATACTAATAATATAAGTGCTATAAACTTACCAACATCTCTAAAGTTTACAATTAAGAATTCAATAATTGCCACAAACATATTAGCCACTAAAATAAATGATACAAAATATAAGAAATAATTAGTAACTTCAAAATCTAACAATAAATTCAAAAGTATTCCTAAAACTATACCAGATACAGTTGCTAAGCCATGATAACATAGGGTTCTTTCTAAATGATTACTATTATTAATAGATAACTTACTAAATCTTTCTTCTTTATCATAGTATAAAACTATATACATCATTAAAGCTCCAACCCATAAAGCAATAGAGATAAAGAATGGAGAGAAAGCCGTACCATAAGAAGATACTTCATTAACTGGTGTAGTATTAACTTCCATAGGATTTTCACTATAATCTTTCAAATCATCAAGTAATTTCAATTCTTCTTTAGTTTCTTTAATGTTTTTATCAAGTTCTGATTTAGCATCAC
The DNA here is from genome assembly GCA_934096025.1 of uncultured Bacilli bacterium. Taxonomy (GTDB): domain Bacteria; phylum Bacillota_I; class Bacilli_A; order RF39; family UBA660; genus Onthocola_B. The sequence continues at coordinate 1,764 of CAKOLP010000127.1, read as the reverse complement.
CAACACTAGTATTTAATTGTTTAGCCCCTGCACTAAGTTTACGAGAACCACTATTTAATTCTTTAATACCAGCAGCAATTTGGGTATTAGCTTTATTTAATTCAACTAAACCATTATTAACTGTTGACATACCCTCAAAAATTTTATTAGAGCCTACTCTTATCTCATTAATAGATGAAGATAAATTACTTAATCCACTTAGAGAAGAACCAAAGCCTTGTACTTGCGTATTTAAGTCTTCAATTCCCGCATTTATCTTACTACTATTAGTTTTTATTGTAGTCCCAGTAGCCTCAATCTTATCAAACGCATTATTATTAAGTAAATATACAGCTGTTTTATATAACTCATCATTTGTATTTCCAGCACTTTCATAAATTTGCTTAATTGCTAAAGCAGCATTTTTTCCAAAAGCATTTGTACTATTTACACTATCAACATAACTACTAATTCCCATATTTAAATTACTATTATTGGTAGCCAAATCACTTACTCCCTTAACAAGAGCTGTTGCCTTAGAACCTACACTACCTAAACTACTAGTTGCACTTGCTAAATTATTTATACCATCATTTAAACTTTTAAACGAATTATATAACTTATCATTACCATTTACCACAGCCGTAAAGCTTTTAGTATAAGTAGCATACTTCGTATTCAAAGAATCTAATCCTTTATCTACTTTTTCACTACCACTTTGTAATTCTTTAGTTCCTTTTTTTAATTCACTTAATCCATCACTAATTGTATCCAAACTAGTAGGAACTTGATTTAACTTATCTGTTAAAGCTCCATCAATTTCTGCATTAATTTGATTATCCAAACTTAATTCAACATTTAATATAATTTTATCAATTATTTGACTAGCCAAGTAATTTGATTTTTGATTAGGTGAATATGTTATCGTCGGATGTTTTTTGCTTTCACTTTCTACACTTTCCATACTAGCACTAAAATCTTTAGGAATAGTAATTACAGCATAATAAGTTTTATCATATAAACCATCATTTGCCACTGCACTATCTACTACATCTAATTTTAATGTATTTTTATCTTTTAAATTGTTAACTAAAATATCCCCTTTACTACCCTCATCTTCATTTACAATTGCAACAGGTAAATTATCTAAATTACCCTCTCCATACGGATTCCAGTATGCTTTTAAATAGAAAAAACTATAAATAAATGGAATTAATAATACAACCCCTAAAATGACATAATTAAACCAATTTTTATTCTCAGTTTTCTTTTTCATATTAATTTTCCCTTCTTTCTAATAAACCATTCAATAAAATATTTTTAAATTCTTTTAATACTTGTTCAGTATTTATCTCTGTGTTATACTCAAACATTATTGAAAATATTGTTTTATAAATTAAAAATGCCGTCAAATGTGTATCACATAATTTAATATAATTTTTACTATTATTTATACCTTCTAATTCATAACCTTGTTTAATATAATATTCATTACTTAATAGTTCTAAAAAGATACTAACTATTTCTAAGTACATATAGTGCTCATTAAATAAATTTTTATGATAGTTATTAAAAAATTGAATTAAATGTCCAAATTCATGATTAGTTGTAGTAACATCACTAAATGTCTTTGATTGATATATTTGCATATAATAATGATTAAAAAAAGAAAAGTAGAGAGAATAACCAGATAGATATGGATTATTAAAATAAGAAAATTTAAAACGTTTTAAATTATTGTCATAAATATTTTGAAATTGTTCAAATATTTCTTTATTAGTGGCT
>CAKOLP010000126.1 GCA_934096025.1 uncultured Bacilli bacterium | reverse complement strand
ATCAAAGACTGATTTCTAATCCTAATTGTTCAACAATTCAATGCTGTGTGGCACTTAATCCTTTAAAGAAATATGGCATAAAAAGTATAATTTATAATACATATCAATCTGTATCAGGAGCAGGTCATAAAGGTATTAATGATTTAGCAAGATGCAGAAAAGGATTAATGCCTTTATATTTTAAATTAGATGTAGCATGTACTTGTATTCCACTTATTGGTAGCCTTCTTGATAATAATTTTTCTACTGAGGAAGAAAAAATGATTTTTGAAACAAAAAAAATCTTAAACCTTAGTGAAAAAGTAAACATTGTTTCAACATGTGTAAGAGTACCTATTATGTTTGGACACGGAGTATCAGTGATGGTATCTTTTGAAAAAGAATTTTCTATTGACCAAATTAAAGAAGATTTAAAAAATGCACCAGGTATTGTTTTGTGTGAAAATGCTTTGCCATCTTCAGTTTTAGCTACATTAAATGACTATGTGTATGTAGGAAGAATAAGAAAAAATATAGAAAGTAATAGTCTATTATTTTACTGTGTAGCAGATAATATTAGAAAAGGTGCTGCAAGTAATGCTGTTGAAATTTTAAAAATGCTATTAGAAAGGGAATGCTAATAAAATGAGTGAAAAGGAAACTTCTAAAAAAATTAAAAGTAATGTTGTGAAAGGCTATCAAATTGCCAATAATTTTTTCCAAGACAAATTAAAAAAAATAAAAATAGGCTCATGCTTTTTTATCAAGTCAAAAAATTATACATTTACTTATGATAGTCAAGAAAAACTATTAACAGGTATTTATGATGAAAAGATGTCTTCTTTATTTATTAAAGATAGTGAAAATAATAAAAAAATAGTTAGTCTTTTAAAAGAAAATACTATTTTAAAAGACATGAAAAAAGAAGCAAATTTAAAAGTTGTTTCTATTGAAAATCAAAAAGTTGATTATGAAATTGAATGTAAAGGCAAAAAAGAAAAAGTTAAATGCTATAAGGTGTTAACAAGTATTATTAAATAAAAAACTTGAAATAAAAAATGATATGTTGTATAATCTCATCTTTGACAGAATAATAAAATAAAAAGTAACAATAAAGCCTATATATAGGGCTTTTTTGCTACTTTTAAATTTATAAAAAATGTAGTACAAAAATCTATTTTTTTGAATTGTTAATTTGCTTTTTTATATAATTGTTAGCTAATCCTTCAGTGGAAAATGAAATACAAAATTTCTCTTCTAATAAATCAGTCAATTGAGTTCTTGTAAAAGAAGGAATATAGCATAAATCATTAATATTAGTTAAATTCATATCCTTAAGGCAAGAAATAATTTGATTAGAAGTGAAATGATTATCATTAGTATTAATTTTCTGTTCAAGTATTCTAAAAATTAATAAAGCTAAATAACAAGTTAAAAAATGTGATTTGATTCTATTTTCATTTTGAAGATACACTGGCCTAGCTTTAAAATCTGTTTTCATAATTCTAAACGATTCTTCAATTTCCCATCTATTATGATTGATTTCAATAATCTCTTCAACATTTCCTTCAAGATTAGTAACTAGTGAATAAAATCCATCAAGTTTAGATTCTTTGTTGATTAAATCATAGTCTAAAGATAAATCTTTATTAATGATTTCACCATTTTTGTCATATGCTATATTTTTAATTAGGCGCTTGAAATCTGTTGAAGAATATTTATCAAAAGAAGAAGGCTTTTTAAGCAACCTTTTAGCTCTTTCAATTTGTTCATCTCTAATTTGCTTTTGATAAGCTGCATATCTAGGAGAGTAAGTGACAATTAATTTTTGTTCGATTTCTTTTTGTACATTTAATCCATCAATGATAACAGTACCTTTTTCTTTGATTGGCCTAGATTTATATAGTATTTCATTTTCCAATACAGTTTCTATAGATTTTCCATTACTCCAATTACTATCATCTAATGCCCAATTTAAAAGATATTCTTTTAGTTTCTTTAATGATTGAGTAACAATAAATGATCTATCTTTTAATTGATTAAACCATTTATTATTATAAGAGCCTAAACCTGCATCAGAGCAATATATGAATTTTGATAATCCAAAATCTTTTTCAATCATTTCTTCAGTAAGTCTAGGCGATAGTTGTTCTGATTGATTACCTGGGTTAATATTAAAAGCTAAAGGAATGCCATTTCCATCCATGAACAAGCCCATTTGTACAATAGGATTAGGACGATGTTCTTTTGAAATACCATAATTTCTAAATCCATCTTCTTTTTCTATTTCAAAGAAATAGTTAGTGCAATCATAATAAAGAATTTTAGTGTTTCGTTTGCAAATCTTAGAACTGTTTGTATAAACTTCTTTTTGAATTAATTCAATATTATTGGAAAGAAGATCTAAAGCTCTATAAATATCATGTAATTCATAATTCGGATGCTCTAAATAACTTTTGGCTAAATCAAAAGTGGATAATTTACTTGAAGGGAAAAGTATTCTTGAAAATACTAAATCTTTAAGTATATTATTTAAATCATATTTTACTTTAGTTTCATCAACTATATTTTTACATGTTTTATCTAAAGATAATTCATAATATATTTTTTGCAAAAATAAATATCCAGCATTGAATAATCTGGTTTTATTCAAGTCAATTTTCTTTTTACTGGAAAGATTAAGCAAAATGTCAGACTTACAATTCTTTTCTTCTTCAGTCATTTTTTTAGCGACTTCGTTAGCATAAGCTAAAGGATCATCATATTTTTTAGCTAATTCAGAAAGATATCCAAGTTTCATAACATATTTTCTTTTTACTTCTTTTCCCTTCCTAACTGACTTAGAAACATAGACAATAGAATCAGATTTAGTTTTAACAAGATGAATATACATAAAAGAATCGCCTCCAGGTACATTATAACATATAAGCCTTACATAGTACTACATAAAAATCAATAAAATTTGACAAAAATAAAAAAATCTATATCTTTGATATAAATTTCTAAATTCTACTATATTTTCTATAAGAAACTGTCAAAGACCCGGCATTACATTTATTATGTTTGGTAGAGAAAGCCATATTCAAGTTTCTATTAATGACATCGAAAGATGCTAATTTTATAGGTTAATATTAGAAGTGAGTTTATTTGATTTGAACTCACTTTTCTTTATAAAAGAAATGAAAAAAGTATTAAAAGTTGTTGCATTTATTTTGATAGTATGATAAATTAATTAAGCATACGTGCCACGCGCGCGTATTTCTTTGCGTCGTAGTGGAAGAGGAGACTCATTATCACCACGACACGGACACAAATTTAAGGAGGATATGTCAGTGAGTAAGAAAGTCGCAAAGGTAGTTAAACTACAAATTCCTGCTGGCCAAGCCAAACCAGGACCAGCACTTGCATCAGCTGGTATTATGATGCCAAAATTCTGCTCAGATTTCAATGCTAAAACAGCAGATAGAGCAGGAGAAATTGTTCCAGTAATTATTACTGCATACGAAGACAAGAGCTTTGACT
>CAKOLP010000125.1 GCA_934096025.1 uncultured Bacilli bacterium | reverse complement strand
AAATAAAGCTTCAATCGTCCAATATTCTTCTGGAACAAATTTTAAAATTTCGCTTTCTCTATCTACAATAAGCTTTAAAGCTACACTTTGTACTCTACCTGCTGATTTTCCCCCAGTTTTTCTTTGCATTAACTTACTTAAACGAAAACCTATAATTCTATCTAAAAATCTTCTAGTTTCTCCAGACTTAACTAAATTCATATCAATTTTTCCTGGATTATCTATAGCATTTATAACAACATCTTTGGTAATTTCATTAAATACCGTTCTTCTATATTTATCTTCAGGAATCTTCATCTCATCAAATATATGCCAAGAAATAGTTTCTCCCTCCCGGTCTGGGTCAGTTGCTAAATAGACAACCTCTGAATCTTGACACATTTTCTTTAACTCTTTTACTTCTTTGTTCTTTCCTTTAATAATTTGATAATTCGGTGCAAAATCATTTTCTACATCTAATCCTAAACCAAACTTACCCGTAGTTGCTAAATCTCTTATATGTCCTTTACTAGATACTACTTTATAATCACTACCTAAATATTTTTCTATAGTTTTACACTTTGCAGGTGATTCCACTATAACTAGATTTTTCATACACTATCCTCCCATATTTGCTAATACTTCTTTTTCTTCTTTTATACTTTTTGATATTCCCTCTAAATAATTATAATAATTATTCTGAATAATTGCAGCACTTATTTGCATTCTAGCTTGCACAATATTATTAATATCTTGGATTTCTAGACTAGTATACTCATCACTTCCATAATATTTTATCTTCGAAGCACTGGCATCATAGTAAGCTTTACTATTTTTCCAAGAACCATCAGCAAACACTACTAAATCCAAATAATCATCACTAAAGACATCAGTTCCCATATAATATCTCGGATCATAATCTAAATCAAATAAATTAGCCAAAGTTGGTGTTAAATTTATATAAGAACTGTACTTACTAATACTTTCATGTTTTATTTTAGAATTATATATAACCATAGGTGTCTTCTCTACATCATAATCTTCTAAATTATATGTTAAAACATTACTAATAGTATCATTTTTAAGCCCATATGGATAATGATCTCCATATAAAACTATAACTGTATCATCTAACACATCTGCACTTTTTAATTTATCTAATAATATTCCTAAAGAATTATCTAATGTTTTTAACTTAGACATATATCTTCTTAAATCTTCCGGATACCCTGTATTTTCTGTGATTCCTAAGTATTTATCTCCCTCTATGCTAGATACTTTATAAGGTTGGTGAGAAGATACCGTTGTAAGCCAAGTCATAAATGGAACATCACTATCACTACTTAATATAATATCTGCAGCTACATTCATAAAATCTTCATCACTAGACCAATTTTTATATTCATTATAATAATCTATTCCTAAATCTTGTACCCCATAATACTTTTCACTACCTAAATTCCGATGAATTATACTTCGATAATAATAATTCTCCGTATAATTATGCATACTACTAGTTCTATACCCAGCATTCTTAAACAAATTAAATATAGATGTAAAATAAGTATTATTTCTATAAATATTAGCAGTACAATTATTTTGAATAGTATAAAGACCAGTCATTCCACTAAATTCATTATTTCCTGTTGCACAACTATTACGGGGACTATAATTATTTGTAAAACTTATCCCCTCACTATAAAGCTTATAAAAATTAGGATATAACTCTTTATTAATAATAATCTCATTTACACTTTCCATCATTATTATAATAACATTTTTCCCCTTTAATAGTCCGGTATGATCATTATAATCACTAACCCCCACAGACTTTAAATAATTGGCAATATTTTTATTTATTTCACTAGTATCTTCACTTAAAACTTTATCAAGCAAAGTATTATCTACTTCTCTAGTAACTTTTTTATTTCCATTTGCACTTTGATATACAAATGTATTACTAGGGGCTTCTTTATTTAAAGATAAAATATCTAAAAAACCATATCCTAAGAAACCAAATTGATTAATTACTAAACTAGGTACGCTCGGATAATTAAATAACTCTTTATTACTCACAGTTTGTATTTCATTTTGCATAAAATCTAATTTTAAAGTAAGTTTATAAAAAAAGGAAAGTCCCACTAATACTACTGCCAAAGAAGTACATTTTAATATTTCTCCATATTTATTATGTTCTTTTAATCTAAATCTTTTATTTGGTAAAACCTTATTTGACTTAATAAATATCATACCTATTAATAACACTAAAAAAGGTATAAAAATCAAATAAAATCTCCCTAAAAAAGAAGCAAAAAAATCTTTTATATATGCTGTTACTGCCCCTAGTTGACTACTTGTATTTAAAGAAGCATAAACTCCAATAAAATTATTAAAGCCCATTTGAAAAAAGCCATAAATACTTGTAACCAAAACCACTAATAAAGTAAAAACCTTGGCAACTCTTACACTTACCCATGAAAATAAATAACTTAATATAATACTTAATATATTTAACCCAATAAATATTCTAATTAATGAATAATCAAATACTTCAATCTCACTTAAAACCCTAAATAATATTTCTATTAAAAAGGTAAAAAATAAAATAATTCCATAATTTTTAAATAATCTACTCTTTAATACTGCTCTCACTTATACCCACCTCAACAACTGCTTTAACTGGCTTATAACTAAGCCTATAATTATCTAATATACCATATTTTTTAATATTTTCAAGATGTTTTTTTGTGGGATAACCTTTGTGATCTTTAAATCCATACAGAGGATATTTCTTATCTAACTCATACATCATTTCATCACGCATAACTTTAGCTATAACACTTGCTGCTGCAATACTTAAAGATAAGGCATCTCCATGAATAATTGCCTTAGAATTAGCAATTGGTAAAGGCATAGCATCACTTAAAACATACTCAGGCTTAACTTCTAAATTATTTATTGCCTGTAACATAGCTTGTCTACTTGCTTCATAAATATTTATCTCATCAATAACTTTCGCTTCAACTACACCAATCCCATAGCTTACTGCCTCTTTAATTAAAACTTGGTATAATTCTTGTCTTTTTTTCTCACTTAATTTTTTAGAATCATTTAATCCCTTTAAATGATAATTCTTTGGTAAAATTACTGCTGCGGCCACAACAGGGCCCACTAAAGGACCACGTCCAACCTCATCTGTGCCAGCAATTAACGAATATCCTTGGCTATATAATTCTTTTTCATAATGCAATAAATCTATTTCCATATATCAAATGTTACTCCCTTTAAAACACCGCTTACCAAATCATTATACACCTTTTGGGACACTTTTTCATAATTTATTTCATCTTTTTCCCAAAAATTAAACTTTTTTGCCAAATTATAATATATTTCATAAACATCTTCACTAACTTCAATATTATATTTTTCTTTTAATTTCTCTGGATAATTATCTTTAAAAAACTCTAAAATAAAATAACCTATATCTTCAATATTTAATATCTCTGGTCTAATAGAGGCAGTACTTGCCAGGATAATTGCTTCCTTTTCTCCATC
>CAKOLP010000124.1 GCA_934096025.1 uncultured Bacilli bacterium | reverse complement strand
ATCAGACTGGTTATTTAGAAAGTTTAATAGGAAAGATAATTGATTTAGTAAAAGAATTATTAAGTGCAGAGTATATTGGGATATTTTTATCTTTTGGTTTTTTCTTTTATACAGTTTTTAATCAATCTGTGGTATTATTTATAATATCATTAATAGTTAGTATTATTTGTGTATTGGTAAGTATAAAAGTATTAAAAAAATCAAAGACTACGGTAGAAGCTTTATATGAAAAAGAATATGCGTATTCTTCAATTTATCAAGACTTTATAAGTAATATTAGAACTGTAAAAGTTTTAAATAATGATGAATATTTTGAAAATATTATAAAAAAAGAGGGTAATAAATGTTTTAATCAACAAAAAAGATATGTAAAATATTATTCTTTAGAAGAATTGTTAAGAAATGTTTTGATTGTTATTCCTTTTATTTTGGCAATTATAAAAGCTGTATATGATTTAGCAAATGGTATAGATACTTTAGGAATTATTACTTTTTATATTTCTATTTATTTGGAAATGGGATATATATTTGATGAATTATCAGGTACAATAGTTAATGTGTTTGAGTTAAAAGCTCTTTATAAAAAGTGTTGTCAATTATTTAAGAATTTAGATAATAAAGTGTTGGTTAGAAATTTTTCAAGTATTTCTTTAAAAAATGTAGAGATTAAATATCGAGAATCTGGCTTTAGTATTAGTGTACCTAGTTTAGTAATTGAAAATAAAGATAAAATATCTATTACAGGAAAATCAGGACAAGGTAAGACTTCGGTTGTTAATTTATTACTTGGAAATATTAGTACTTATCAAGGAGAAGTTTTGATTGATAAATATAATTTAAAAGATGTAGATTTGGATATTGGGGTTGTTAGTCAAGAAATAGAACTTTTTAATATGTCATTAAAAGATAATTTATGTTTAAATAGTAAAATATCTGAAAACAAACTTATTCAATATATGGAAGAATTAGAGTTAAATGATTTATTAATGTTTGAAGATGGGTTAAATACTGTAGTAGGGGAAAAAGGTTTAAAATTATCAACTGGTCAAAAACGGCGAATAAATATTTTGCGAAGTTATTTGATGGACAAAGATATATACATATTAGATGAACCTACTTCTAATTTAGATAAACATACTGAAGAAATAGTTGTAAATTTTATTTTAAAATATTTTAAAGATAAAACACTCATAATTGTTACTCATAATGAAGAAATTAATCGAGTTTGTAATAAGTTTTATAAATTTGAAAATCATAAATTAGAATTAATATAAATTGTTTAGGGTTCAATATAAAAGTAAACCTCTGCAAAGTATTCCTCGTTAATTTCTAGATATTTATTAGATAAATTTAAAAGGGGACCTTTTTCTTTAGAATAAGTTAATTCTTGATAATTTACTTTGTTAGCATTATCAGTACCAGTGTGTATAACTGTTGGAGTGGTAGTTAAAGTTACCATTACGTTGTCAAGTTTTTGAAAAACTATGGCATTTTTTAAAGAATTACCTGTTGTGGACGTTAAATCTTTATTTATATAGGCGTATAGTTTCCAATTTGAGCTTATTTCTCTGCTATCTACAATTGTTAATTTTATTTCTTTTGTTTTGGGATAAATAAAGCTTTGGCCAAATGGAGTGAGAGAAAAATCTATTGTTTGTGATCCATCTAATAAAGTAAGTTCACCGGTAAATGGGGTTGTAATGGTTCTTTTTCCGTAAAGAAAACTTCCGGAAACATTGGCTGTTAGTTCTACGGTTGTATCATTTGTTATGCTGGCAGGAAGATTGTATTCGAAGAATCCGTTATCATCTGCATTTATTATTTCTGTCGAGGTATTATATTTAATAAGTATATCTGCAAAAGCTTTAGTGTGGCCACTTATGGTACTTTTTGTTGCATTTATAGGGTGAATATTCATATAAACTGTGCCAATAGAAAGCTGCTTTTTATTTTGAAAAGTAAAGTTACCAATATCAGTGGTTTTTTTTGCTTCTTCAGCTGTGATGTTATTAGTTGTTATTGATGTAAGTGTGGTCATTATTATACCAGTTATTTTTATTAAATCGTGTTCTTTATACCAAAAATAATCAGGTAAGTTATTGATATCTCCGGCTTCAGATAATGTTTTTGCAGTTGGCCACATATTAATTCTTTTACATTTTAAATTAAAATTTAATAAATTATCTACGTGTATTACATTAGATGTTTGGGAATATAAAAGTAAATTTTTAACATCATCAATTGCTAAATTTGCTTCGCTTCCTTTAAAGTGCATATTAAAGTTATCACTTGCTCCGGTTGACGAAGAATTAATGATTTGTACATCAGAATCTTTTTTAATATTTAATGAGCCCATAATTGTCCATAACGGTGATGTTTGATAACTTTTCTCGATAAAAATAAATGAAGCTCTTTCATCAATTAAAATGTTGTTAGCTCCGTCATTACTAGAGTAGGCAAAGCCGTTTGCTGTGGTTAGATGAACGCTTGTATCATGAAGAATGGTAAAATTTAATTTATTTGTTCCTGACATAAATTCTTTATTTATAGAAGATAAAATAACTTCACTTTTACATAAAAATATAACCGATGGATTAGTTACGCCTTCATTAAAAGTAAATAATGGAAAATCAATTGAACTGTTTGAAATATTTGTTTTCCCACCTATTATTAAATTGGCTACACTACATACTTCTTGGGCATCAAAGTCATTTGTTGTAGTAATATTTATATTGCAATTATTTATTTTTATTGTCCCATAAGGGTTGCTAGCTAGATTGGTTCCGTTAAAAGTTATGTTATCAAATATTATTATATTTTCATCAGTACTAATATTGAGTGGTATATAAATAAATCCATATAAATTAACGGATTTAATAACTATATTCTTAATTTTAATTTCTTTGGTATTGGATGTACAAGTTATAGTATCTGAATCATCATTACTTTCTAAGCCTGTGAGTGTATGTGTTACATTTTGATAGGTGCCATTAATTGTTATATTGGTTTTGTTTCTATTAATAGAAATACCACTTTCCAATGTAATATCATTTTCTAAATATATGTAGTTATAGTTATTGTCATTTTCCAATATATCTTTTAATTCCTTACTGGAAGTAATTGAAACTGTTTTATCATTAATAATATTCATAAAAATCACATAATTCCTTTATAAATAGAATATGTACAAGCTTATGATTTGAATAGTTGTTATGTCCGATTTTAATTTTAAAATTTGTTGTATAAATTTTATTAAATATATTGATTTTTGTTTTAATTGTGTGCTATAATTGGTGTGTTAGTGAGATGCAGGTGTAGTTTAATGGTAGAATAAGAGCCTTCCAAGCTCCTGACGTGAGTTCGATTCTCATCACCTGCTCCATAAGATAAAATCGTCGCACCAATGTGACGTTAATGATTAAATCAACTAGAAATAGTTGATTTTTTTGTGCGTTATGTCAATAGTTTTTGAAAATATCTTAAAATAATTAAAACATTTGCGGGAAATTTATTCCAATTTCCTTTTGACAAGCAGAAATATTATTTAATTTATCTTTAGTCGTTTCAATGATTATTTTTTTCAAA
>CAKOLP010000123.1 GCA_934096025.1 uncultured Bacilli bacterium | reverse complement strand
GATGAACTACGTAGATTGCAACAACGGCTAACATTCCAAACAAAAGAGAATTTAACAAACAAATCCTTCCATTAAGATTAAACTTATAATTAGAATAATCCCACCATTTTTGTTTAAACAACTTCTCCATAACAAAACTTGTTATATACTCTAAAATAGTCGGAAATAGAATACCACTAATTAATACAATCAAAGGATTATAATTAATGTTATTTAAATATAATAAAAGAATAAGTAAGCCAGCTCCATAAATTGGACACACCGGGCCAAAAACAAATCCTCTATTTACGGCTTTTTTACCATTACTACAATATATTACCTCACACATCCATCCAATATAACTATAAATAAAAAAAACTAAAATATAATCAAGAATATTCATATATTTAATATTTTCCCATTTTTTGTGTTTTATACTATTAAAAATAAAAATAAATAAATCATTTGCCAAAAGTATCTTTTTTTGGTATAATATTAGTAATGCCAGTGTGGCGAAATGGTAGACGCGATGGACTCAAAATCCATTGTCCTCAAAAGACGTGTCGGTTCGAGTCCGACCACTGGCACCATTGATTTATCTAAAAAAATTAAGTCTGATAGAATGTATCAGACTTTTTTTAAAGAAAAATATTATCTATATATAATAAGGAAGAGAAAATGGCAGAAACTAGTATATTTAATAAAGATTTTTTTATAATTAATGGAAAGATTATTAAACTTGAACTAATTGATACTTATGATGGCAGTGATAGCGAATTACCATTTTATTGGTGGAATATTGTTTTAAATAACAATAACATAAAAGTTGGAAAAATAAGTTTTAGAATTGGTAATAATTATCATTCCTACTATAATGGAAATATTGGTTATGAAGTAGATAAAGAATATAGAGGAAATCATTATGCTCTAAAGGCGTGCAAGCTAGTGCTTAGGGTTGCTAAATATTATAATATGGATAAAATATATTTAACCTGTGATTTTGATAATATTGCTTCCTCAAAAACCATTGAAAAACTTGGTGCTAAGTACTTAGAGGAAGTTAAACCTCCCAAAGACTATGTGTTTTATTATGAAAACATGCCAAAACAAAAAATCTATGAACTAAAATTATCGTAATAATGTTTAATATTAAGTTTGGAGACTAAATAATATGAAAATTACTCTAGCAGCGATTGGCTTTAAAAATAAAGATATAGAATTTAATAAAAATTCTATAATTTCAAAAATAAAAGAATATGAAGGAAAAACTGATCTTCTTCTTTTTGGTGAAACATTTTTACAAGGTTTTGACTCTTTATCTTGGTCTTTTGATATTGATAAAAACATTGCCATTTCCAAAGATCATAAGATAATTAGCGACATTTGTGAAACTGCTAAAAAACATAAGCTAGCTGTATCATTTGGATATATTGAATTAGAAAATGACAAAATCTATAGTAGTCAGTTAACTATTAATAATAAGGGAATAATTGTCAATAACTATAAAAGAGTATCACCAGGGTGGCGTATTAAAGAAACTGATTATCATTATACGGAAGGATCTAATTTTCAAGTCTTTAAACTTAATGATAAAAGTATAATCATTGGTTTATGTGGTGACTTATGGTATGATACTAATATTGATAAAATATCAAAACTAACATCAAATCTTGTATTATGGCCCGTCTATACCGACTTTAATTATAACAAATGGAATAATACTGAAAAATTTGCCTACGCAAAACAAGCAAGTTTATTAAAAAGACCAGTCTTATATGTTAATTCTTACTGCCTTGATAACTTTGAAGAAGAAATTGCTAGAGGTGGTGCGGCATTATTTAGTAATGGTTTAATCATTGATGAAATTCCTTCTGGAAAAGAAGATTGTATAACAATAAACATTTAAAGATTATATAAAAACAATGGTTATTGTTTTCATATAATCTTTTTGTTTTAGCATTATTTGGCAAATTATAACTACTATTTATGTTAGTATATATAACCTTCATAAATAATAGTGCAAAGAATTTTGTGTAAATTATTTTTTTCCATATTAAAATTAATTATTAAGACATTATCATAAAATAAACACATAAACACTATTAACTAGAAATTTAATCTTGACAAAGTAACATTGCAATGTTATAATATTATTAGAGAAAGGAATACTATTATGAGAAAAAAATTAATTATTTATCATGGTTCGAGCGAAATTATTGAAAAGCCCAAATTTGGATATGGTAATTTAAAAAATGACTACGGATTAGGTTTTTACTGTACTGAGGACATTAACCTTGCAAAAGAGTGGGGGGTAACAAATGGGAAAAACGGATATGCAAATAAATACGAATTAAATACTAATGATTTAACTTGCCTTAATTTGCTTGAACCTAAATATAATATACTTCATTGGATAACAATATTATTAAAAAATAGAACATTTCCTTTAAAAAATGATATAAGTAAAATTGGAAAGCAATATTTAATAGATAATTTTTCCGTTCCTTATGAAGATTTTGATATCATTATTGGATATCGAGCAGATGATTCATATTTTACATTTGCTGAATCATTTTTAAATAATACCATCTCTTGTCAAAGGCTATCTCAGGCATTAAAACTCGGAAATCTAGGAGAACAAATAGTTATCAAAAGTAAAAAAGCATTTGATGAATTAAAATTTATTGGTTATGAAATAGCACCTATGGAAATATACTATCCGCTACGTAAAGACAGAAATGAAAAAGCAAAATTAGAATTTTTATCGAATAAAAGAGGTCCTTATAATCCAGATGCAATATATTTGAACGAAATATTAAGAGGAGGAATAAAATCCGATGATCCACGCATACGATGAATATTACTTAGATATTGCTCAAAATAAACTGGCGTTAATGTTTGAAATAGCAGTTTATCAAGAAAAAATGAATATAGATGATTTTTCAAAGAAATTCATTGAATCAGAAATTTGTCAAAGACTTGAAAAAGCAGACCCTATTTATCTTGCTGGAAAATCTGCTTATGAACTTTTAGAACTTATACTTAAAAAAAATATTGAAGGAAAAGAACTAAATATGGCTGCATCTCCTGAATATTGGGTTGGATGGGTTCTAGCTTACGCCCAGTGGTATACATGTAAATCATTTAAGGAAATAATTACAGCTTACCCTTGCAGCAAATTATTACTTAATTATTTTCCTTACCATGAAATGGATATAATGAATGCTGTTAACTTAATAAAAAATCATTTACCCCTAGAACCTACCTTAAAACTACTAAGAAAAAAAAGACAACTTAGTCAAGATGAATTATCTAAAATTAGTGGTGTTCCTTTAAGAACAATCAGAGCTTATGAACAAAGAAAACTAGATATTTCTAAAGCTCAAGGCGAAACCCTGTATAATCTAGCTAGAACGCTCGATTGTACCATGGAAGATTTAATCAAATAAAATATTATATGAAAAAAATAGGTATAAATTATGTATGAAACCTTAGAAGGAAAAAATATAATTTTAAGAAAAGCAAAAATAGAAGACACAGAAAGTATGTTAAAACATATTTGGAGTAATGAAGAAGTCTATAAATGGATGTTATTTAAACCAACATTTACATAC
>CAKOLP010000122.1 GCA_934096025.1 uncultured Bacilli bacterium | reverse complement strand
TGCATCTCCAACTGGTTTACCTTTAATTATTTCCACAAGCAAGAAGAATACTCTGCCTCCATCAAAGGCTGGGAATGGCAATATATTAATAAATCCAACATTAATTGATAAGAATGCCGTTATATAAATCATATAATTTAATCCTTGCCCGATAGATTGATCTATTACTTGATACATTCCAACAGGACCAGCTAAGGCTGAAGTAGATATTTTGCCAGTAATAAGTCCCACTATTGTAAGTCCCATAGTATCGACAATGCTCTTAAACTTAGAGAAAGAATATTTAATTGCCCCCGTAAAACCAGTAAGACTCGTTTGTTTAATCTTTACCCCAAAAACATTTCTATCATTACCATTTGCATCTTTTTCTACAAGGGGCTTTATTTTATAAGTATCTTCTGTCCCATCTTCATGTTTTATATCAAAAGTATAATAATCTTTATCATTTTTCATATATAATACTATTTGCGCTACATCCCAGCTTGTTACTTTATGACCATTAATACCTATAATTTTATCTCCACTAACTAAACCTGCTTCATGCATCGGAGTGCCCTCTACTGTTTCATCAACAACAGCTTCTAAAGAATTTCCTCCCCATATTAACGCACTTAGAAATAAAAATAAAATCGCTAAAACAAAATTATTAAATACCCCAGCAACTAAAATGATTAATCTTTGCCACCAAGGCTTATTACACATATAATCTTCTTTTTTTACACCCTCTAGGTCTTCTTCATATACTTCTCCGGCCATAGATACAAATCCCCCAATAGGAAAAGCTCTAATATTATAATTAATATTATCTTTACCTTTATGAGTATGTATAATCGGTCCCATACCTAAAGAAAATTCAAAAATATGAACCCCAAACTTTTTAGCCCAGATAAAATGCCCAAATTCATGCACTAAAATTATTATACCTAATATAAATATTAAAACGATTAATGATACAAACCACATATTTTCTCCTCCTTAAAATCCTAGTAAAACAATATATGTTAAAAAAACAAATATAATACTATCAAGACGATCTAGTATACCACCATGACCAGGCATAATATTCGAAAAATCTTTTATGCCATTTTCTCTTTTGATAAGACTTAAAACTAAATCCCCCATTTGCCCTGCCACTGATAGAAGCATGACAAACACCACTATTTTTATGGAAATACTTCCTACCAATAAATGATAGATTAATGTCCCACCAATACTACCAATTAAGAATCCACCAATAGAACCCTCCCAAGTTTTATTCGGACTAATAAGGGGACACAATTTATTTTTCCCAAAACGAGAACCAATTAAATAAGCAAATATATCATTTAACATAGGTATTATTAATAAAAATATAAATAAATTAATATTACGCATCCTAAATACAATAAATAAATTAAATACCAATCCTAAAAAATAAACTATCCCTAGTAAATAAAAAGCATCTTTAGTACTATAAGTATCCTTATTATAAAACAAAGTTGGAAGCAAAAGAAGTAACATACTCACCCCAAAAACTTGATACGAAATAAAATCATATATTGATGCTTCACAATTAGATAAAATTAAAACTACTAATAATATCGTGGCAATAGCAATCATCATATTCGGATACTTCCCATGACTCTTTGGCAAATCCAATATCTCCTTAAAAGCTAAAAGTGCCACCGCACTAACCCCCATTTTATAAGGCCAACTACCTAAAAGAATTAAAGGAATAACAATAGCTAAAGCCACTATTGCACTAATTACTCTTTTTTTCATACATCCTCCCTAATTTCAAGTATACTATTTAATAAATCATTAATCAACTAATATAATATACAAATTTAACATTTTTAAAATCCCCATTTAATTTATATACATTATCTATCTTTTTTAAATCTAAATAATAAATTCCACTTACCACAGTTGTAATATTACTAATATCAGTATTAGAGTGATATATATAATCCTTACCATTAATCTTTAAAATAAATGGTGTATTTTCAGTAATATACATATTTTCCAAACTAATTAAACCATTATTCGATAAAACTCGTAACTCTTCAGAAATTACTCCAGGATCTAACTTAACAACTGATTTTTTCTTAATATCTTTATCTATTTTATTAAAAATATCAGTTAACAAATGATAATCTGATCCTCCCTCATAATAAGAATTACTTGATGAAATTTCATTAAAAATAGTTTCATATCCTCTTAAAAGTCCAATAGAATAAAATGTATTTACATGTTCTTTAATATAAGTTAAATCTGTTTCACTATAATCATTTACTGCACTATTACTAAGCAATATAACAAAAGTATTGCTCTTATTTAAATCAGTATTTTCCATAAGTTTTTTTAAAGAACTAAAGGCACTATTAAAACTTAAACCACCACTTGCACTTAATTTTACGGCTTCTAATGTTTGAGTTCTACTAGTTGAACTATTTAACTTAACCGAAGCATCATTATTAAACGTTATAACTGTTGCAGTAGATGAATTCTCAAATGGAATGCTACGAGCAAAATTTTGTAAAGCATTATTTACACTACTTAAAGCATTTTGCATTTCGGCTGAATTATTTAAAAGAAAAATTATATTATATTTATTATCTATTGTTATTTCCCCAGTATTCTTATCTATTTTTTGATAAGGTATTTCGACATCTCGAATATTCCAACTAGCCTTAAGAACATCATTATTATTTATACTATCAAAACCAGTTATTCTAGTACTATCCTTTTCCCAATGCGCAAAATTATAACCCGCTCTACTTGGTACAAGCAAAGGATAATTTGTATCACCAGTTAAGAAAAATATGTCTTTTTTCATATTTGTAGGGTCATTATAATCAAATGTTACTTTATTTATTTGAATATTTTCTTCATATATGTTTCCAGCTATATCTGATACACACAATTTATATATTCCCGATTTAGCTACTTCTACTCCAGTTAATTTAAAGGAAACATTATTACAAGTATCTTCGCTTAGTGCATATCCCTTAACCCCTGCTCCGGACATATCTGTTGCAAATACTTCTAAATACTCAGTTTTATCATAAACAACTTTTAAATTCTTACTAGTAATTACAGGTTTTTCTTTATCTATTTTAATCTCTTTACTAACTGTATTTTCTTTCCCCTCATATTTAACAGAAACAGTATATGTTGTATTTAAGATGCTATCTGGATTTACATTTATCTCTTTTTTAGTGTAAGCTTCTTGCTTAATATTTACCCCATTTAGATTTATCCATTCCACTTCACTAGCCAAAATATCTTCTTCATTTATCCCACTTAAAGATAGCTTTAAATCTTTATTATACCAATTACTACTGCATCTTTTATTATCACATAAAATTGTTAATTCATTAATATTTATTTTATTTTCATCACAACTACCATCACTAAGTTCTTCTTTGTCTCCAAGGGTAGCAATATATTCCTCTCCGTCAAGCTCCACATGAATCATATAGCAATTTAAAATATTTCTATTTCTTGGGTCATATAAATAATTTTCATCATCCGGTGTTAAAATTCCCTCTTTAATTAAATAATCAATCGAAATATCAATAGGTTCGGTCATACCTAATTTTTCAGCATAACCA
>CAKOLP010000121.1 GCA_934096025.1 uncultured Bacilli bacterium | reverse complement strand
CTCTGCTACTGACAAATTAATATCATTTGCATAATCTAAAACTTTCATGTTATCACTTTCCTTTCTTATTTTTCTAACATTTCTTTTAATTTATCATATACCTCATCTGGTACTTCTACTTCTAATATTTTATTTAGTCTTTTAGTTTTAAATGCTTTTTCTATAACATTTAAATCTTTTTTTAAGTATGCTCCCTTGCCATTTTGTTTTCCAGTTAAATCAACTAATACTTCTTGTTCTTTTGTTCTTACTATTCTAAATAATTCTTGTTTAGGTAATTTTTCTTTAGTAATTACACAACTACGCATTGGTATTTTCTTCATTATTACCTGCTTTTTGGATTTCTTCCATTGTTTTTATTTCTAAATGGTATTTAGTTAATTTACTAGCTAATTTTATGTTTATTCCTTTTTTACCTATTGCTTGAGATAAATTATCTTCATTTACAATAACAAGTGCATTTCTTACTTCTCTATCAGGAATAGATACAATGACATCTTTAGCTGGAGTCATAGCATTTTTAATAAATACTGCTGGATCTTCATCATATAAGACTAAATCTAGTTTTTCTCCTTTTAATTCTTTTAGGATACCCGCTATACGGCTACCTCTTTCTCCGATACATGAACCTATAGCATCTATTCTATCGTTTGTGGAATAAATTGCTACTTTACTACGAACTCCAGGTTCTCTTACTACTTGTTGTAAAATAATTGTGCCATTGGCTACTTCTGGTATTTCATGTTCAAATAATCTTTTAACAAAGCCATAATTTTTTCTTGATAATTTTATTACTGGGCCTTTTGGTCCACTTTCTACTTTTGTAACATAAACTTTTATATTTGAACCCATTATTATTTGTTCCCCAGGGATAATATCATTTTTAGGTAGGATACCTCTCGTTCTTCCTAAGTCAATATAATAGTTTCTTTGGTCTTCTAGGGCTACCATACCAATCATTAATTCATCTTGTTTATCGGCAAATTCTTCGATAATACTGTTTTTTTCAGCTTCTCTTATTTTTTGCATTACGACTTGTTTAGCTGTTCCTGCTGCTACGCGACCAAAATCTGCCGGAGTTACTTCTTCTTCAATTGTTTCTCCTAGCTTTATTGTTGGTACTATTTTTCTGGCATCTTCTAGTAGTATTTGAGCATCTTTATTTATTGCTGGTTCTACATGAGTGATATTTCCATCTTCATCTTCTTCATCATAACCATAATCATAATCATCTACAACTACTAAATAAGAATATTCTTTAATATCTCCTGTTTCCCGATTTATATCTACTCTTACATTTGTTTTGGAATTAAAGTTTTTCTTATATGCTGTTTGTAATGCTAATTGTAATGCTTCAAATACAATATCTGGGCTAATATTTTTTTCAGCCACTAAGTTATCAATTGCTTTTATTAATTCTTTACTATTCATCTTTTGCTCCTCTTTCTTTACTTTCAACATCTAATATGTATGAATCTTCTATTAAGTCTAGTTTGTCTACGACTTTGTCCACTGTTTTAGTGGCTTCAACTATGGTATCTAAATCAATACCCCCTACACGATCTAATGTTACAGTTAAAAAATCAAATTTTCCCTTTTTCTTAAATGTAACATCATCGACGATTATCTCACTTCCCTCAAAAGCTTCGATTAAAGCTTTTTTAAGTTTTGCTAATTTTTCTTGCACTAAACACCTCCATAAAAATTATAAATAAAAGTGGGATTTTCTGCCCACTTAAACTGATATTTGCATTATACCATATTTTTTCAAAAATTCAAAATTTTTATTGTAAACTGGTTTAAACTCCTTAAAATTTATTATAAAACTTTACTAATTTTCTTTATTCTACGTTAAACGATTAATTTTGCTCTCACTTTTATAGCTATTATTTTTCAAAAATTTTATAATTATTTACTTTACTATTTGTAAAATCATAATCAATAAATATAACAGCTTTACGTTCTGGATTATCACTCCAAGCATACCAACTTAAATACATTTTATCATTTATAATAATTGGTTCAATAAACATAGCATAAATTTCAAAATTTAGTTCTTCTCTTAAATCGGTTAGGCCTTTATCTTCTTTATATAAACTCATGATTTTATCATAATATTTTGTATCATCTGAACCTACCATTAATCTTAATAACATGATAAATTTCTTATCACTTAAATAACCCCCACCGTTTTTTTCCTCATATAAGCCAACTAATACATCCAGTAAATACTCTGTATCTTTATAAGTTGCGCTTAATGAAGTAGTATCATTTAAAGCATCAATAATTTTTTTAACTGTTTCTTTATCGTCAAATTCATCGTATAAAAATTTTATAAAGTAATTTGTATCATCAAGAAACCATTTACTTATAGTATTAGAGCCATAAATATATTCTAAGGCTACTAGAAAATGGGTAGCAAAGCTATATGAATCTATTCTTTTAGTAAGATATTTCGTTGTAAAGGCTTCAGCTCCGGCTTCAATAATATAATTAGTATATGGCACATTTACATAGTCACAACCCTCTGGTGCATTTGGTAAGGCTTCTTTCACTTCATATTTACTTCCACATTTATATAAAGTTGTCCCTTTATTATAGTTGAATGAAAAATCTACAAAATGTACAAGTTCATGATAAAGCACACTAACATCATCACTGGCTAGATTTACTGTAGTTTTATATTCTTCATATGTTCCTGATGCTTTTCCATCTAATAGTGTATCAACTTTAAGAATATTTAAACGCCCTAGATTATACAAGAAATAAAATTCATCAAGGTATTCTTTGTTATCTACTATTAATTCAAATAAATCATATACTTCCTTTTTATAATCAAGTAACATATTATTATTTTCTATTATATAAGCATATTTTTTAAATAATTCTTTATTTTCATTTATTTTTTGTTCTATGTCTTTTAAATTGTATTTGTTTATTGTGGCATCTAAATCTATATTATTAGCAATGCTAAAATCAAGTTCTATGTTGTTATCAACACCAAATTCTATTATGTATGTCTTAAATAAAGTTTCTAATATTATCTTTTCATCATTAATGGTTATGTTTGTGAATGTTTCATCCGTTACTTTCTTTCCATCTTTATATAGATATTGTTCTTTAGTTTCCTTTGCAAATACACAATAACCCAAGTCTTGACAATCAATATATATAACATCATCACTAATCTTTTTAAGATTGCTATCTAGTAAGTAATGCTTGGCAGTTAAATAATTAAAGCTATCATAAACTCCTTTAGTTTTATAAGTAATATTTGTATTTTCATCAATATCTAATTGTTTTAAAGATTTATCATAATATTTATAAGTTGTGCCATCATCAAGCAAATCAACCGATGCACCTACCCGAATTAAATCACCCTCTAAAGTAATATATCCCCCGCTTATTTCTTTATCTTTATAAAAAAGTATATTTTCATCTTCCTTAATTCCTAAAATAGCATTATCAAATAGTATTTTATATGCAAGCATACACTTATTAACTATAGTCTTATTTTTATTATCTTTTAATTTATAGCCAACTTCACATGAATCTTTTTTCATTACATACTTATCATTTATTTTAGTATTTTCACCATAGATTTTAG
>CAKOLP010000120.1 GCA_934096025.1 uncultured Bacilli bacterium | reverse complement strand
TCCATATGCTCATTATCCCCAAGTTTCATAATAGACCCAACCCCAAATTGTTTCTCTATATCAGCAAGTACTTGTTCTAAAACTTTATCCTTATTTTTTTCATCTTTAATAACCTTCATAAATTCTCCTTTAACACTTTCATTTTAAAACAAGTACTTCAAAATGTCAACACAAATACAAACAATTGTTTATTTTAATTTTTAGGTTTAAAAATAAGCGACACCACAAACGCACAAACAATAGCAAACGTAATAACCGCAGAAGAATTACTTAACATATTTTGAAAAATCCCTAAAAAAGCATTATCATAATAACCCTCTAAAGCCCCTTTATACAAAGCATTTCCAAAATTCATAATTAGCAAACTTGCTCCAGCGCCACACTTCTCTATTATTTTATCATACAAACCTAAAAACCCTAAAAACGCCCCAACTGCCGCATAAATACTTGTAATATGTCCCGGAGTTAACTTCGTATTATCTAATATAATTTGTGCAATACTACACATTACCCCAGCAAATAAAAAAGCAAAAACAAAATTCATGATAAAACCTCCAAACTTATAGCATGAGCAATACAAGGAATTGTACTCTTTTGATTAACCGTCGTAGGTGAATGCAAAGCCCCAGTTGCCACCAGTAATATCTTTTTATATTTCTTATTTAACAAAATCTTATTAAACAACACTATTGGCAAGCAAGCAGGTCCACTTCCCCCTGCATAAGTCTTTTGACTATCCAAATATAACTCACAACCTGCATCTAAATATTTCTTAAGTCTAATTCCATACACCTGATTTAAATAATCTTCCATAATCTTACTACCCACACAACCTAAATCCCCAGTTAAAACTAAATCATAATAATTACCATCTCTTTTTAATTGAGCAAAATGTGAAGCAATTGTACTTGCCGCTGCCGGTGCCATTGCTGCCCCTAAATTATTAGCATCACTTACTCCTAAGTCTACAGGCACCCCAATTGTTGCACTTTCTATTTTTATATTACTTTCTTTTTTACTAAGCATTGTACTTACAGCTCCTGTAGCGGTAAATGTCGAAGTATGTGGTCTTGGCGCCCCATATTCTACCGGATATCTAAACTGTCTTTCCGCTGTCAAATTATGACTACTCGTAATGCCAATCACTTTCCTACACTTACCACCATCTATCAAAGAGCTACCCAAAATCAAACTCTCAACAAACGTAGCACAAGCCGAATACACTCCTAAAAAAGGAATATTATAATTTTTAGCACTATAATTACTAATAGCAATTTGATTAGTCAAATCTCCCCCGATTAAAACATCAATATCACTTACTTGCAAATTATTTCTTTTAATAACATTATCAATTACCAATCTTTGCATCTTTACCTCAGCAAGTTCAAAAGTCTTCTCTCCAAAATAATAATCACTCATCTTTAAATCTGTTTTCTTTAAAGAACTCATACTCTCAAGCGGACCAACCACCGTAAAATAATCATTTAAATAAACATTTTTAAACTTCATATCTAACCCCCAATCACCACTTTAATTATTACCAAGAAAAACGAAGTAATAATTCCGTAAAGTATTACCGAACCAGCCAATTTAAAAAAGTTAGCTCCGAGTCCTGTAATAAGACCATCTTTTCTATAGTCAAGCGCACTTGAAGCCACACTATGCGCAAATCCCGTCGTAGGAATTATAAGCCCACATTTACAAAAAGTTACTAAATTATCAAAAAAACCTAAGGCTGTAAACAAAGTAGCCAAAAGTATTACGACCAAAGAAACCCACATCATAGCTTCAAAACAACTAAAAGCAAAACAATTCCTAAATATCATAACAAGTAACTCTCCAACAACACCAACTGCACCCCCAGATAAAAACGCCACCAAAACATTTCTTCCTCTAGGTTCACTCGGAGAATGCTTCTTAACCAATTTTTTAAATTCTTCTTTATCCATTATATTCACCATTTTTATTATGAAAAAATTTATATCACATATACATAAATTCTCGCATTTTCTTCAAACTTTTTTGTTCATACCTCGAAACCATAACCTGAGTAATCCCAAGCTTCCTTGCAGTTTCACTTTGTGTCAAATCCTCATAATACCTCGATTTAATAATATCTTGTTCTACTTGATTTAACGTACTTATTCCCTCTTTTAATGCCATTTTATCAATATTAGACACAGATTCAGAAGCACTTATAACCTCATGTAAATCTCTTTTATCTTCTTCCAAATTATCCAAAGAAACAAATGAACTAGCATATTGCAATATTACTTCCAACTTACCTATATCCATTTCTAGATACTCTGCTAACTCACCATTCGTAGGCATTCTCATTAAATCTTGAGCAAGTCTTCCTCTACCTTTTTCAATCAACTTTAAAGCTTTTGTAATATCTTTATTTAACTTTATTTCTTTATTACTTGCCAAAGTATACATTTCCCCATATATATATTTATAAGCATAAGTACTAAACTTCGTACTACTATTTTTATCATAATTTCGATAAGCCTTTATAACCCCAAGAACTCCAGCTTGATATAAATCATTTTTATCAATACCATAAAACATCCGCGCCACAGTCCATATAAGTCCAGCACTAGACTTTATTATTTCTTCTAACATCATATAGCCTCTCTTTCTTTTATAACATTAACATCTTCAAGCTTCGGAATCCTTAAATATCTCCTTAAATATTCCAAACTCCTTTTAGCACCATATACATTAATTATTCCTTTATTTTGTTTAATATAATATTTACTTTTAATTAAAGCATCCAAACCACAATTATCAATCATCTTCAAATCTTCCCAGTCATAAACTAAATGCTTTATATTATGCTTTTTTATAACATAATTCAAATAATTATTTATTTTATAACTATTTCTTTCATTTAATACCCCTTTTAACTTTGCAAACAATATCCTATTTTTGTATTCAAGCTCTAATTTAAACATATTTCTCCTTTACAAATATAGTTTAGAAGCTAAATTCAATTCTTTAAACACATTCGACAAAACAAGCTAAAACCCCATAAAAAAAAGTGTCAAACTTGACACATCCTAATTTCATAAAACACAATCAACAAATTATTACATTCATATACCATTAACACTTAACTGTTTTGAATTAATTTCTTCAACTTATTTATTTGTCTATTTAATAATGTACATAATTTATTAATTCTATTATCTGAATACCCGGTTATATCTTGGTACTCATGTAATAAATTATCAAACCATTCGGGCATTCCCTCTAATTTACTTACATCAATTCTTTTTATATCTTTTACAACTTTAATTATTTCATCAAATGGTTTAATCTCATAAAATAATTTTCTCTCACCAAGAATATGCATTTCTTCTTCATCATAATATTCAATATTTAAGCTTTGTCCATTATCAAATATTGGTGCCACATCCAACCATTGCAAAGTATTAACATCCCTAATTATCCCAAAATTATTAAGATGTCTATCCCCATTATAAACTTCATAAACATTAATAAATACCCCTGTAGCAGAATCATATTCTGTTAACATTACTTCTTTGTTCTTATTCATTAAAATACATTTCATAATAATCCATCACCTCAAGGTATTATTTCAGTTCTAAACTCAAATTATTAAAATAAAGTGGAATATTAACTACTCTACCATCTTTACTTAGGTTATTCAAG
>CAKOLP010000119.1 GCA_934096025.1 uncultured Bacilli bacterium | reverse complement strand
AACTTAGACCATCGACGATAAATTCTTTATCATTTAAAGAAATATTTGTAAAACAAGTATCAATGCCAAAAGTAATTATTTCTTCTAAAATTAAGTCAAATGATTTTAAAACTGCATTATTAGAGGAATACACATTACTTTCTAAGGAGTTAATAATGCTGGTACTGGCAATTGGGCTTTCTTCTGTAGTAGTTTCGAGTATTTCTTTGGGAGTGTTTTTAATAGTTGATAAGATATAGAAGTTTTCGCGAAAATATGTACTTCTTATAAAAAAATCGATAATGTTTTTAAATTTATTCGTAATAATATTTTCACTTAATAAAAGAAGTTTTACATGTGTATAGTTGGCTTGATGAGCAATTTTGTCTGCGGCATCTTCCACAGCACTTGTAAGGGTTGGGCCAGTACCTTTCTTTATATAGCTAGTTAGTTTAACTGAGTCTTTGGCAATTTGATCATTTAATACTTCTAGAGTTACTATATATTTATTATCTTGATAGTCTATACCAATAGCACTTATTATGCCTAAGTTATTAATTTCCTTATAGTCGTAACACCCAGTAAGAGAAAATAAAAGAATAATTAAAATTAATAGTTTCTTCATTGCTTGTTCCTTTCTTTTTGCTTTGTCAAATTTTTATGTGTAAATAAGGGACTGCGTTTAGTATCTTCTTTTAATGGTTTCTATAAAACGGTATTATTAAAGTATTCTTTGTCAAAAGGTGCTATCGGAGCAAAATAATCTTGATTAAATGCATTAGTGTTAATCGTATATATTAAAAAGTAGAAAAATGCTAAGCTTATACCATATAGACCAAAAAAACCACTCGAAATAATAAATATAATGCGAAAATATCTTAAAGCATTATTTACTTCAATATTAGTAAAAGTAAGACTAGAGATAAAGGTTATTGCTATAACTATTATGGTAATAGGGGAAGCTATACCTGCTGAAACACTGGCTTCTCCGAGAACAATTGCCCCGAGTATGGAAATAGCCGAACCATAATTTGATGGAAACCTTAAGTCGCTTTCCCGTAAAACTTCACATACAAAAAGCATAATTAAAGTCTCAATGATTGTGGGAAAAGGTACACCACCTCGTTGGATAGCAAAGTTTAAAAGAAGATTGGTAGGGATAGTTTCTTGGTTGTAGTTCATGAGGGCGATGTATAAAGCTGGTGCTATCATAGATAATAAAAAAGAACTAAATCTAAGTATTTTTATGAAATTAACATTTTTACCCTTATTATAGTTATCAATTATAGGATTAACAAAATCCACGAAAAAAGCAGGTATTATTAGTACAAAAGGGGAAGTGTCTACTAAAATGGCTATTTTTCCTTCGAGAAGATAAGTAGCTACGACATCAGGTCTTTCGGTTTGTAAAATATTAGGATAAACACTTTTATTTTCATCAGTTAATAAAAAGGTAATTGAACTAGAATCAATTATCCCATCGATATCGATATGGTCTAGTTTTTTTAAAATGCTATCTACTAAATCTAAGTTAGCAATATCTTCTAAGTACATAATACTTACATTAGTATTAGTTTTACGCCCAACAAATCTAGAAATTGTTTTTAAAAAACTGCTTTTTATTCTTCTTTTAATAAGACCGGTGTTTATTTGAATATTTTCTGTAAATGAGTCTTTAGGCCCATTAATCGAGGATTCAACAGTTGATGCTTCAACACTTCGATTAATATCAGCTTTAGTTTCTACGGCAATAATTTTGTTATTTAAAATAACTAAAGTAAAGCCATTTGTTAGATAAAATTCACATTTGTCATAATTTGTTATAGTTATATTATTCGGAGAGGCAATGAAGCTTTCTAAATTATTTTTTGTTATGTTCTTTTTTTCTAAAATAATATTTTTTAAAATGTAGTCATTAATTTTATCGCTGCTACAAACGGTTTCTAGATAAATGACATATATGGTTTTAAAAGGATTTATTTTTATTTCTTTTGTAATAAAGTCAGGGTTATTAATAAATTCTTGATTTAGTTTTTTTATGTATTTAAGCATAGGAATCACCATTTATAATATTTACCAAATAGTGGTATTTATGCTAAAATATTGATGTGATTTATTATGAATTATAAGATTTTTAGACGATTTTGGTAGAGGAATAACTTATGTTGATGATAAGATAACTTTTGTAACAGGTGCCACGGTTGGGGATATTGTAGAGCTTGAAGTAACTAGTAGGAAAAGAAAGTTTAATGAAGCAGTAGTAAAACGTATAATAAGACAATCAGAGTTACGAGAGAAGCCACTTTGTCCATATTTTTCTTTGTGCGGTGGTTGTGTTTTACAAAATATTACTTATGATGCTGGCATTAGTTATAAAAGTAAGAAAGTAATAGATTATTTTAAAAAGAATAATGTAGCTATTAATCCAATTGTTATAGATTGTAATCAGTATAAGTATCGTAATAAAATTACTTTAAAAGTAGTAAATGGTGTTATAGGGTATTATCAAAGTAAGAGTCATAAAGTTATAAAAATAGATAGTTGTGTTATTGCTAAAGATGTAATTAATGAAATGATTAGTGAAGTAGCTAAATTTAATATTGTTAATGGGGAAATTATTATTAGGTGTAATGCTAATAATGATGTTTTAATTAGTATTTATAGTAGTGATTTGCTTGATGTCGATTTAAAAAATATTTCTCCGAAGATTGTGGGAATTGTAGTAAATGATAAGACTATATATAAAGATAATTATTTTTATGAAAGAGTAAATGGATTTAAGTTCAAAGTTAGTTACAATTCATTTTTTCAAGTTAATTTGGATGTTGCAAGTAAGTTGTTTAAACTTATTGATGATTTTATTGATAAAGATGATATTGTTTTAGATTTATACTCAGGTGTCGGTACATTTAGTTTAAGTGCAAGTAAAGCCTTAAGAGTTTATGGGGTAGAAATAGTTAAAAATGCGGTTTTAAATGCCAAAGAAAATGTAATTTTAAATAAAAGAGAGAATGTGGAATTTATTTTGAGTGATGCAAGCGCAGTATTAGATATTGATTTTGCATTTAACAAATTAATAGTTGATCCTCCGCGTGCCGGATTAAATAAAGATGTTATTGAGTTTATTAATAAGAAGAAACCAGAGATTATTATATATGTTTCGTGTGATTATCATACCCAAGTAAGAGACATTAAATTATTAGAAAATTATGAAATAGTTAAAAGTTATATTGGGGATATGTTTCCTTTTACTTATCATGTAGAATGTGTGGTAGTTTTACGTTATAAAGGTATTAAATAAGAATGTTGTAAATATTTGTATGCTTCTTGTAACATTTTGACTAGTTTTGTCGAAGCCCTTGTTTGACCGAGTTTTATATGTATAATAGAAAGCCAAGGAGGGTTTTAAATGATAGTTAAAAATAAAATAAAATCTTTATATTTGTATGATAATGTTGTTAAAAAGCTATTAACTGATAGTGAAGAGGGGAGAGAATATTTAGCACGGGTAATAAGTGCTGCCTTAAATAAGCCGTTAAAACCAATTGCTTTTGAACTTAGTGTGGTGCATCCGAATATCGGGGTTAATAAAAACATTGTTAATGGTGAAGCAGACCTTATTTTAGAAGGAGAACACTTTTTTGTTAATATAGAAATTAATAACTTCAAGTCTAAGGCGTTATTACAAAAAAACTTTTCTTATATGTGTCATTTAGTTTTGAGGCAAATGAAAAATAGTAAAGATTATGATAAAGATATAAAACAGATATATCAAATAAATATAAATAATTTTGGAATATT
>CAKOLP010000118.1 GCA_934096025.1 uncultured Bacilli bacterium | reverse complement strand
CTTCCGTACCAGTTAACATAGCTTCTTCTTCATCTTTAAATATTTGTTTTAAGCTAAATCCCATTTGTGATTCCTCCTAGTCTACTTTTTTATTCTACCAAATTTTAAGTTTATTTACAATACCTATTATTTTTTATTTGTTTTTTTTAAATATACTATAAGCCCTATTACCCCTACTATAGCAATACCACCAAGAACTACAAACTTAATTAAATTATCCCCAGTAGCTGGATTTTCTACAGTGCTTATCACAGTCTTATTTGCTACTTCACTAAGTGAATATACACTAAAATGATCTGTTTCAAAATATGCTATATTATTTTCTACTTTAACTTCATGAGACTCAATAGTGCCATCTTCTTTAATATATTCAACAACTAAGTTTTTATTTAGTAAAGCCTCAGGAATAGGAATCCCAACCAAAAATTTACCATTATTTAATTTATTGATATTTTTATTTTGTGACTTAGAATATAAAGTAATATCAAAAGTATAAACATTTTCTTTATTTAATTTTAATTTATATTCACTATTATCTAAGATAGCTTTACTATTTACTATAGTATCAAGTGGTAACATACTACTTGCAGATACACTAATATTTGTATTTATATCTTTTGATATATATTCAAAGTCTTTAACTTTACTAGAATCTCTCATAATTAAGAATTCATATTTTTGATTATTAATTTCAATATAATAGTAATAATCTCCCATTAAAGATTGATCACCTAAAGCACTCCAATCAATATTAGCTACTTCGTTACTACCAAATAAACTATTATCATATTCGCTTCTTTTTTTAGCAACTTCTACCTTAGGTTCATAACCCAATATTTTAGTAAGTCTTGTTTTTGCAGCACTTACATATGCTTCACTAGTATTTTCTGTATCACTTGGAACATATAAAATATTTTTACGATTTACACCAATTCCATCTACATATCCATACAAAACATTATTACTATAAACAACAAAATAACCAAACGCATTATTTATAAATGGCATTATGTCTCCAGCTCTTAAATCCATTTTATAAGTAATATTTGTATTATTAAATTCTTTTCTAAGATCAGTAATATAATTTATAGCATTATTCATATCACTAATTTCTTCACTATTATTAAGACTAGCATAATAATTAATTAAATCTGTATCTTCTAATAAATATTCTTTATGCTTACCTTGACCAGTACCAGATTTTGCTATTTCTAAGTATTTATTCATCTCATCTGATATTTTTTGCTCATAATTATAAATAAATTCAACTTTATGTGTTTCTTTAAGTACAATCTTATTATTTTCAGTCTTTTGTAATTCTACATCACAAGTTGTATAAGAACTATTACAATTTTCAATCAAAATACCATAACTGTCCATTTTATACTTAGGAAATAATTCATTATACACCTTAGCATACACATAAACATCTAAATCAGCATTGCTCTTTACTGGTACAGAGTTTGTTTCAAACTTCCCATTTGGAAATATCTTACTATAATCTTCACTGTATTCATCAGCCAAAACACTACCCATATTTAATAGGCTCATTGCCCCCACCAACATAAGCGATAATATTTTCTTTTTCATATCTTTCCTCCTTGTATTATCTATTTAAGATTATCACAAATTCCTCACTTTTACAAGAAAAAAAAATATACCATTATGGTATACTAAAAATCTATTTTTTTATTAATAAAATTCTTTAGTTCATCTATATTTAAAGTAATTTGTTCCATAGTATCTCTGTCTCTTATTGTTACAGTATCATTATTTAATGTATTATCATCAATAGTAATTGCATAAGGAATACCATAAGCATCACTTCTTCTATATCTTTTACCAATAGAACCTGATTCATCATAATAACAAGCAAAATACTTACAAAGTCTAGCATAAACATCATTAGCCTTTTCACTATGAACTTTCTTAATTAAAGGTAATATTGCTACTTTATATGGTGCAAGAACTGGACTAATTTTTAAAACAATTCTTTCTTCATCTTCCACAGTTTCTTTAGTATAAGCATCAGCTATAACTGCAAGGAACAATCTATCCAAACCAACTGATGGTTCAATTACATAAGGCAAATACTTTTCATTAGTTTCTGAGTCTAAATATCTTAAATCAACTTTACTACTTTCTTGATGAACACCTAAATCATAATCAGTACGGTCGGCAATACCCCAAAGTTCACCCCAACCCATTGGATAATTATACTCTATATCAGTAGTAGCTTTACTATAATGAGATAATTCTTCTTTAGCATGATCTCTATATCTTAAGTTTTCTTTCTTTATACCAATACTCTTTAAGAAATCTAAACAAAAACTTTTCCAATAACCAAACCATTCTAAGTCATCACTTGGTTTACAAAAGAATTCTAATTCCATTTGTTCAAATTCTCTTGTTCTAAAAATGAAGTTCCCTGGAGTTATTTCATTTCTAAAAGCTTTACCAGTTTGGGCAATACCAAAAGGTACTTTTAAACGCATACTTCTTTCAACATTTTTAAAGTTTACAAAAATACCTTGAGCAGTTTCCCCTCTTAAATATACTTTATTTTTAGAATCATCAGTTACCCCGATTGATGTTTCAAAAAGCAAATTAAACTTTCTAATCGGAGTATAATCTACTTTTCCACACACAGGACAAGCAATTTTATTTTCACTAATATATTCTTCTAGTTTTTCATTGCTCCAGCCATCACCAGTAAGCTCTCCATGAGTAAATTCTTCTACTAATTTATCAGCTCTATGTCTACTCTTACAATGTTTACAATCAATTAATGGATCTGTAAAAGAAGCCACATGACCTGATGCTACCCATACATTTGGATTCATTAAAATAGCTGCATCAAGACCTACATTATAAGGATTTTCTTGAATAAACTTCTTCTTCCAAGCATTTCTTAAATTTTCTTTAATATTTGTTCCAACTGGGCCGTAATCCCAAGTATTAGCAAGCCCACCATATATCTCACTACCTTGAAATAGTATCCCATATTGTTTACAATAATTTACTAATTCTTCCATAGATATTTTCACATTCATCACTTCCTAGCTTCTAATTATAGCAGTACTATTCATATTTTTCAACAAGATTTACTAAAAAAATACAGTTTTCAATTAATAATAATTGGTTTATCCATTGTGCCGAGACCACTATTGTATGTTATCGAAGACTCAAGAACAAGGACTGGCCTCGCCGCCAGGGTATTTCCAGAAATAACGTTGTAAATATAGCCTTGAATATGAACATAAAATACACGGTAAACATCCGAGTGCGGAGTTATTGTCCACTCATTAACCCCCATACACATCCAATTATTGTTAGCAGCTACGCGATAATCTTTGGTAACATCACTATTATATCCTACCAATGTCCAATAAGTTGGGCTTGCTGCATACATATAATCGCTTACATACATCAAACCTACTTTTAAACTTACAGTTGAGTTAATAGCCGAAGATGTTATTTCATTTTTATATACAGTTTTTGCGTTCTGTATTCCAATATATCCCCACACATTTCCTCCAATTTTCCATATTGTTGTTGTTATTTTATTTGACCACGATGTTCCTATTTTGGTTGTAAAATTTGTATTTAAATTTGTTATATTTAATAAACTTGTACTCCAATCATTTGAAGTAGAATTTCCTGCATTATAATTCCAACGATATGTATTTACAGAAGTTTTAGTTCCTTTATAATATGAAGCAATAGGTGATGTCGAACCATAATAATCTCCATCAGTCCCTAATAAATCAGAGTTTGCAT
>CAKOLP010000117.1 GCA_934096025.1 uncultured Bacilli bacterium | reverse complement strand
AACTAATACCTTAGGAAAAGGACCAGTTGCTCCGAGGCCATTAAATAAATTTTTTGAGGACTAATATGAGTTTAGAAAACCAAATATATTTTAAGGAAAACTTAAATAACTATAATTTATTGAAAGAAAATTCTTATTATTTTAAGGCTTTAAATCGGGGGCAAATGGACTATAAAGGCTTTGTGGAAGAAATGAAAATTAAGTATAAAAATAGGGCTAGTGATAAAATAAATAAAGTCCTAGATAATATGGATTTAATTTCTTCTGTATTAGATATATTGAAGTAAAAATGATTGACTAAAGTTGCTATTTATAGTATGATTAGAACATAGAGAGGTGTTCATAAATTATGAATAGTAACAAAAAATATAAAGTAGGGTTTACATTGATAGAATTACTTGCTGTAATAGTAGTTTTGGCAATCGTTATGTTAATTGCCGCTAATGCTGTATTACCAAGAATGGCAGATGCTCGGAAACAAGTTTTTTCTATTGAAGCTAATGCAGCAATTCAGTCAGCGCAAACCTATTATATTAACGGTAATATAACTAATAATGGTGATGTTTTACCTGTTGGAGATAATGTTAAGTGTGTAACAATTAAGACTTTGAGAGAAAAAGGTTTCTATACTGGAGATATAGATTACAAAGGTTATATTTTGGTTAAAAGAGTAGGAGAAATATATCAATATGCTGTATCAATGACAAATGGTAATTTACAAGTTTCTAATGCTGGATTAGGTGATGATGTTACATCTAATGAAGTAAATGATGGAAGTACACCAACAGATACTTGTCCAACACCACTTAATTGGCCAGGGGCAACAAGCTAAACTCTATTAAGAGTTTTTTTAATAGGTGAAATATGAAAGTGTTTTTAAATTTTGGTCATATATTAGTTTTAATCTTAATAATTATTTTAGCAATTATATCTTTATATCAAACTGATGCATTAAGCAATATATTTGATTCCAAAAGTGAAGCAGCGTTATTGAAAAGTGATATAGATTATGATAAAGATGGAGTAGATGATTATACCGATATTTTAAATGGTGCTTTAGAATTTGTGGCAAAAAAACCGAAATATAAGAGTGCTTACTATAATGGAGGGTATCCAACAGATGGTAATTATGTGTGTACAGATGTTTTCTGGTATGCTTTAAAGAGTGCTGGTTACGATTTTAAAACTTTGATAGATACTGATATTAAAGAAAATAAAGATAGTTATGATGCTGATACTGGAGATACTAATATTGATTTTCGGAGAGTTAGAAATATAAAAGTTTACTTAGATAGATATATGACTAAATTGGATACTGATGATATAAGTACTTATAATCCAGGGGATATTGTAGTTTATGATAATCATATAGCTATAGTGGGAGATACAAAAAATAAAAAGGGTGAAAATTATATAATTCATCATGATGGTATACATAAATATAATGATAATGGTTTGTTTAGGAAAAAAGTAATTGGGCATTATCGTTGGCAATACAAAAATGTGTAAAGGAAGTATTATTTATTCACATATTTAAGTTATAGTGATATAATTAAGTAGTGATATAAATGAAGATAAATAAACAAGTAGAATTTAATCAAATAATTAGTGATATATTAAAAAATGAAGAATTTATATCTTTAAGATATGAGATACACCACGGTATAACTAGACTGGATCATTCTTTGAGTGTAGCTAAGTTGACATTTAATGCAACGAAGTTTTTGAAGCTTAAAAACTATGAAGATGTTACTAGGGCGTCTTTATTACATGATTTTTTTAGAAATAGTGAAGTAGATAAGAATAGTTTTATTAACCATCCGAATATAGCGTTAGTTAATGCTAAGAGAAACTTTAGTCTAAATGCTATGCAAGAAAATATAATTGCTTCGCATATGTTTCCAACAACAAAGGTAATGCCTAAGTATAAAGAAGCTTTCTTAGTATCTTGTATAGATAAAGTAGTGGCAGTAAAAGAGTGTGCTCAGCATAAAGTTCCTATGACTATCGGGGCAACATTTCTTTTCTTAATTAATTTTTTAGTTATTCAAAGATAATATACTTCGGTATATTTTTTTAGATAAATTATTGGTAAGTGCAAAATGAGTAAAGGTGTGCTATAATTATTTTTTTGGTACCCCTTGGCTATTATTAGTTTATGATTTTATCCTGTATTAGAATTTTATGTACAAATATCTTTGCTTGTGATAAAATGTGGGATAAGAAATGGGGATGGAATTATGCAAAATATTAAGAATGTGTTGTGGGGCTTGGTTTTAATAGCAATAGGTGTTATTATCGGGGTGAATTCTCTGGGTTTAGCAGATATTGATATATTTTTCTCAGGTTGGTGGACATTGTTTATTATTGTACCTTGCTTTATAGGGTTATTTGATAGTAATGATAAAACAGAAAATTTGATTGGTTTAGCGTTTGGGATAATTTTCTTATTATCTTGTCGCGATATTTTAGATTTTGATATTGTCTGGAAGTTAATGGTGCCTTTAGTACTTGTAATAATTGGGCTTTCCTTTATTTTTAAAGATTTCTTTGGTAGAAAAGTAAATGAAGAAATAAAAAAGCTTAATGAAAAGAAGAATAGTGATAATGTTTATTGTGCTACTTTCGGAGGCCAAACTGTTAATTTTAGCAAAGAAGTTTTTGAGGGAGCTGATTTAACTGCAGTATTTGGAGGAGTT
The DNA here is from genome assembly GCA_934096025.1 of uncultured Bacilli bacterium. Classification (GTDB taxonomy): domain Bacteria; phylum Bacillota_I; class Bacilli_A; order RF39; family UBA660; genus Onthocola_B. The sequence continues at coordinate 1,115 of CAKOLP010000117.1, read as the reverse complement.
AAATGCGATTTAAAAGATGCTATTATAAAAGAAGATGTCGTAATAAATGCTAGTGCTATTTTTGGTGGTATTGAGATTTATGTACCAGATAATGTACGAGTTAAGGTTAAATCTACGCCGATATTTGGTGGGGTAGATAATAAAGTAGAATCTGCTAAAGAAGAAGATGCACATACAATATACATTAATGCAACAGCTATATTCGGAGGTGTTGAAATAAAATGACAACAACTCAAAAGATAATTAAAAACTTGGCTTTGGCTTTAGCTATTTTTCTAATTGTTTCAATTATAACTGGAGTATTAAGCTTAATATCTTCGATTGCTTTTGATGATGAAGATGATGTTGTAGAAGAAACCAAAATGACTACGATAAATATAGATAATAGTATAGAATCTTTAAATATAAAAATTAATTATGCTAACTTAATTGTTAAAACAGGGGATACTTTTCTTGCAAAAACTAATAATAAAAATATAAGTGTTAGTGAAGAAAATGGAATTTTAAATATTAAAGAAAAGAAAAATAACTGGTATAAAAGAAAATCTCGGGGAGAATTAATTCTTTATTTACCTGAGGATTTAGAACTTAAAGATACAAAGATAGTTGCTGGTGCGGGAAAAATTGAAATAGATAAATTAAATACTAAAAGGCTGGATTTTGAATTAGGTGCTGGTAAAACAACTGTAAATAGTTTAATAGCAAGCAGTAATGCTAATATTGAAAGTGGAGCTGGAGAATTAAATATTAAAATAGGAAGTATAAATAATTTGAATTTAGATATGGGTGTTGGAAAAATTGAGCTTACTTCTGTATTTACAGGAAAAAGTGAAATAGATGCCGGTATCGGAGAATTAAATTTAAATGTTTTAGGAAATAAAGAAGATTATACTTTGAAAGTTGATAAAGGCATTGGAAGTATTAAAGTAGATAATGAAAATGCTGAGGATAATTCCACTATTGGGGATGGCTTTAATATTATCGATATTGATGGCGGGATAGGTAGTATCAATATAAATTTTAAAAGTAATATAGCTTAAAAGTTATATTGCTTTTTAATTGTCAGAATACGTTAAATAATTAATGAAATTTTAACATATTTATTGCATATGTTA
>CAKOLP010000116.1 GCA_934096025.1 uncultured Bacilli bacterium | reverse complement strand
CGGTAAGAGATGCAATAATCTCCTCGATCTGGCTTTCTAATTTATCACTGTTTTTAATAATACTAGTTCTTGCTACATAATTCATTTTATCCATTAAAAAGATTGGCATTTCATTTCTTTTTATATAGCTTAGGGATTCTTCAATTTGGGGTTTATTTGTAGGGAAAAAATAAATTATAAGTAAAATTACTAAAGCTAATGTTGCAACGCATATGCGTCTTATAGAAGAATTTTTTATCATTTACAAGCACCTAATTAATTATATTTATTATATTTAAAAAAAGACCGAAGTCTTTTAAATTGTTAATTCACCAAGTTTTATTAATTCAATAACTGCTTGGCTTCTACCTTTTACACCTAGTTTTTGAATTGTATTAGAGATATGATTACGGACAGTTTTTTCGCTTATGTTTAGTGTTTTAGCTATTTCTGTTGTGGTTTTATTTTTTATTAATAATTCAAAAACTTCTAGTTCTCGATCTGTTAGTATATTTTTCTTCATAAATTCTCCTTAATAAAAATAACTTCATAGTATTATATGAGGTTATTTTATTTGTGTATAGGTAAATTACTCAAATTTAACAGTTATGTATTTTTGTTTGTCATAAAGACTTTGGACTTCTTTGATTATGTTATTAGCAATTTGTTTGTTATGTTCTTTACTAGCAATAGTGATATTTATAGTGTCATTATTTATTTTTACAAAGTTATCATAGCCAAATTTTTCAAGTATTACTTTTTTGATTTTTTCACCCTCACTTTTTTTAGTTTTTATTGCTTCAAGGGCGTTATAGGCATCATTTTTTTCTTCGAGTGTTGCTTCATCATTTAGTAGAATGTTTTGGTATTCAGTCATTTCCTTTAAGACAGTTTCATCTTCTTCAACTTCTAGGGCTACGATAGAGTCCGATTCTTTTACTTCAATAGTTTTACTTACATTATTTTCTCCGGCTAGAACACTTATTGTATCATCGGTCATTGTTACATAATATATACCCAATACTAAGATCAGGGAAAATAATGTTACAAACCATAGATTTTGTTTGTTTATCATAATCCTCCTTTATAAAGCTACTTAAATATATGAAGTTAAAAATTAATATATTCCTGTTATGTATTTAAGAAATTTGTTAATTTGTTTATGTAATTTATTAAAGAGTATTTTACTTAGTATATAAGAAATTACTAATAAATTATAATAGGGTAATTATATGGTTTTGATAAAGAAATTTAAAACAAAGTTGATTAAAATTTGTAAAACTTATTGTTAATTATTTAGTTTGTTCAATAAAAATCTCCGAAAATAAAGGCAGTTTAAAAGTTAGTACCTAGACCTTGCGTAAAAAGTATTTTTTAGTTATAATTGTAAAGAAGATATAGGAAGTGAAATGGATGCGTAAAATATATGCTAGTTTAGACATAGGAAATCATACAATTAAGCTTGTTGTGGGAGAAATTCTTAGAAATCGTTTAAACATTTTAGCGTGTGTTAATACGCCATCAAGGGGAATTAAAAAGGGATTTATAGTTAATTTAGAAAGTGCGCTAGAAGCTATATCTGATGTTTTTAAAAAAGGGGAAGAACAATTAGGGTTAAAGATTAATAAAGTTATTGTTAGTGTGCCAAGTAATGGATTTAATTCATTTTTAGCGGAAGGGTCTATTTCGATTAATCGAGAAGATAGTAAAATTACGCATCAAGATATAAATAAAGTTTTAAATTCTGCTATATATAATAAAGTATTAGATAATCAAGGATTAGTAGCTATGCAACCTATAAAATATTTATTAGATGATAGTACAGTAGTAGAAAATCCATTTGGTATGAAAGCAATGAAGCTAAGTGTTAAGGCTGTTGTGGGGGTAGTTCCTAAAAAAAATATTATGCAAATAGTTAAGTGTCTTGAAAAAATAGGGGTAGAAGTAATTGATTTTACGATTGGAGCTATAGGAGATTACTATGAGTTTAATTATAATAAAAAAAGTAGTGAGGTTGGAGCCCTAGTAAATATAGGAGCTTCCAAAATAGAAGTATCTATTTTTAATAAAGGAATACTTACGGCGTGTGAAGTAATTGATATGGGGGGAGATAATATTGATTACGATTTAGGCTATGTTTATAAGATTAGTAGAAATGATGCTCTTTATTTAAAAGAAACAATAGCTTTAGCAGATAAAGTAAATGCCCGAGCTAATGAATCAGTTATATTAGAAAACAAAATGAAGGAAAAAATTAAAATAAATCAGTTTGATGCTAGTGAAATTGTGATGAGTAGAGTAGAAGAAATGCTAAATTTAGCAAAAAAACAAATAAATCTCTTAACAAAAAAAGAAATTAGTTATATAATTGTTACAGGGGGAGTAACTGAACTTGCTGATATTAAGAGTGTAGTAGACTATATATTTAAGGATGCAAAAATAGGTTATGTATTAGAATTAGGGGCTCGTCATAACAAATATTCAGTTTGTTTGGGCTTACTAAAATATTATGATAGTAGATTAAGATTACTTAATAAAGATTTTTCAATATTTAGTATTGAAGAACAAGAAGAATTAAGTGGAATACATAAAAAAGTTAATTTTTCGGAGGATTCCTTATTAGGGAAGTTATTCGGATACTTTTTTGATAACTAGAGGGAGAATAGATTATGAATGGATTACAGATGGATCAAATTGCAAAGATAAAAGTAATTGGTGTTGGTGGCGGAGGCTGCAATGCTGTTAATAGAATGATTGCTGAGGGTGTAAAAAGCGTTGAATTTTATATTGTAAATACAGATTTACAAGTACTTAATGCTTCTTTGTGTCCGAATAAAATACAAATAGGAAAAAATATAACAGGTGGTAGAGGTGCTGGAGCTAATCCAGAAGTTGGTCGTGCTGCGGCTTTGGAAAGTAAAAGTGAATTAGAAGATGCCTTAAAAGGTGCTGATATGGTATTTGTTGCTTGTGGTTTAGGTGGGGGAACAGGAACAGGTGCTGCCCCAATTATTGCTGAGATTGCTCAAGAAATGGGAGCTTTAACTGTAGGTATAGTTACTAAACCATTTAGATTTGAAGGTAAAAGAAGAATGGAAAATGCCTTAGTGGGATTAGAAGAATTAAAAGAACACGTAGATACTTTAATAATAATTCCAAATGATAGATTAAGAGATTTAATTGATAAGACTACAAGTTTTGAAGACGCTTTCAAAGAAGTAGATAATGTACTACACCGCGGTGTTCAATCAATATCTGATTTAATTGCTGTTACTGGGGTAATAAACCTAGACTTTGCAGATGTTAAGACCGTTATGGAAAAAAGTGGAACAGCTATTATTGGTATTGGTTGTAATGCAGGAGAAAATCGGGCTATTGAAGCAGCTCGCCAAGCGGTGTCTAATTCATTATTGGAAGCCACTATTGAGGGAGCAACTAATGCTATAGTTAATGTAACTGGTGGTACGAATCTAACATTATTTGAAATAGAAGAAGCTGTAGAAACAGTAAGAGAAGCAGCTAATTCTGATATTAATATTATCTTCGGGGCAATAAAGAATGAAAACTTAACTGATGAAGTAATAGTTACAGTAATAGCTACTGGTTTTGATGAAGAAACTGGAGAAGAAGCGTTATTTAGTGATGATGTTCATGTTCAAAAAAGAAGAAGTGCTCCGGCAGTAGATGATGAATATGAAATTCCACCATTCTTACGAAGTGATAATTTTTAATATTTTGACTATAAAACGACAAATTATTGTTGTTTTTTTTTATATAATATTTTTGGTGATTAAATGAAAATTTATTTAGATTTAGTTTTAATCCTTAATTTTGCTTATGATTTTTTACTTTTAATG
>CAKOLP010000115.1 GCA_934096025.1 uncultured Bacilli bacterium | reverse complement strand
TTTTTATCATAATAAACACTATTATTTCCTGCCCAATTTTTAGTATTTAAACTTTCTACAAATTTATTACTTACAGAATTAATTATAGTTTTTAAATCCCATTCTTTAACAATATTTCCGTTATTTAAATCAAGTTCTACTACTAAATCATAATATGTTCCACGATTAAGACCAGAACTAGCAAGTAACACATGATTATTTTCAAGTAAAAATACATCATCATGATATCCCCCCTCAATATCAAAAACATTATATATTTTACCCATAAAATCTATTTCAATTAATCCTGTTCTTGAAGCATTCAATATATATTTATTATTACTAAGTAATAAGTGGCCATTATCTAACTTAGCTATAGCTTGGCCAAAATTTTCAGTAAGTCTCCATATTAATTCCCCATTAGTATTAAATCCATAAAGACCATCTTCAGTTGGAGTTCCAACTATATAAAAATTATCACCAATATCAAATCCTTTACCAGCAGTTATGTCAAAATCAACTTTTTCAACATCACTAACATCTATTTTAACTGTCTTACTATCATTTCCGCATTTGATGACTACATCATTTTCTTTTCCAGCTACAAGTCCATAAACTGGGATAGCATGGACTTTACTTTTTTCAAATGAATAAGTATTACCATTAATTGTCATTGCCACACTTTCTTCATTTTTAGTTGTAAATATAATTAAAGCAGATAAAGGAGAAATACCATAAGGATTTTTTATAACATATGGATTATCTAAAGTATTTTTTTTATTATTTTTTTCTTTATCAATTGTAATACCCATCTCCTCTTGTACACTATAAATATCATTTTCCAACTCAGTTACTTCTGTTTTATACAAATAACTTAATTCTTTATTAACTTTACTTATCTTCCCTTTTTGAATTAAGAAAAAGACTCCAACAGCAACTAAAAGTGCAATTATCACTATTACTCCAATAATTAAAATTTTCTTTTTATTCTTCATAATATCACCCTTATACTACGTATGGTCTATAAAAAGACCCATTTCCACTTACAAATTTAATTCCTTTTTTAAATTCAACTACTGGTCGATAAAAATTATTTGCTTTTAAATCATCAGAGTATTCTTCAAAAGATGAACCGTTATAATTTAGAACAACCATCAATTGATAAATACTTTTTCCTGTACCAATGTTTGATGGAGTACCAAGCCAGAATTTTTTATTAACAGCTCCCTCATACATCGATCTATTATTTTTTGTAGCATTATATTCTGAATAACTCAATAATCCAACATAAGCAGATGATGATCTATATCCATTTGTAGAATATTTATCACTAGTATTCCATACAGTGTAATTTAATTTACTATAATAACTTGGCAAACGCCCTAGAAAAGTTGAATTTAAATAATTTCCAATTTGTCCGGCCGTAAAATCACTATTTCCGTAAGTACAATCACCTCTATTACAACAACCATTCTCTAAAAAAACATCACTAAGATCAGCATAATAATATATTGCTCGATAACCAGAAGACTTTGCATAAACTACAAACAAATTACCATTATAATTTATAAACATAGGTCCATCACAATAAGATTTATTATGACACAAATCTATATAAGCATCATCAATAGTTTTCTCAATCTTTAAAGATTCAATTTTACTAGACTCTACTAAATTTGCATTATTATAAGCATCTACTCTAACATAATAAGTATAGCCTACATCTAAACTACTTCCTAAATCACAAACACCATTTTTAGCTTCAACTTGCATGTTAAGATTATTTGAACTAGTTCCATATTTACAAATCATCTTATAAATATCAGATTCACCATCACTCGCAGACACTGTTACTTTACTAGTCTTATTTGTCGTTACCTTTACATTCGTAGGTTTAGTTTTATCTACTAAGAAAGTATCATCACAATATAAATCCGATTTATTACCAGCACCATCATAAGCTTCTACACAAACTCTCGTTGCTTTTTTATTAGTCTCATAACTAAGTAATACTTCACTTTCTTCTTGTTGCTTAACCGCAGCATCTCTATTCGGCGTACATTCTTTATCACTTGTAAAGCAATATTTAGCCTTAGATACTAAACTTTCTGAATCTCTAAAAGTTATCTTTCTAGTCAATTCACTATAATAAGTAATTCCCATTACTTTTGAATAAGTTGTAAAATAACCACTACCATTTAAAACAGATTCCGGTTTTGTTCTATCAATATTTACTACACTAAATTCCCGAGCTTCAGAAACATTACCAGCATTATCTTTAACACAAGCATAATAAGTCCCTGTATCTAAAGAAAAAGTATTACTTTCTTGATAAGTTCCCTCACAAGTGTTATTTTTGCTAACCAAATATTCTTTTACTTGTGAACCCATTCCATCCGTAGCATTAATTACTACTTTTTTCTTATCATTAGACCAATTATCATCTTTTACAATATCAATAATAGATGGATTTTGATTATCTATTTTTAAATCTATATAACTTTCTTCAGTACTTCCATCTTCATAAGCAAGTGATAAAGTATAAGTAGTTGTTTTTAAAGCATCCGTAGTTACTAAAACACTTTCTTCATCACTAGTATCCCCAGTTAAACTTAACCATCTATAAGAACTTATCTTTTTATCAAGACTACTTTTAACTGTCAACTTTACACTTCCACTATACCAATCACCATTAGTATTTTTATAAGCTAAATTACATTTATTATCTTCGCAATTAGCTTCAATTAAACTATCCACATTAACAGCATATTCACTACATACACCACCAACTGACTTTCCATTATTTGTTAAACTAGAAGTATAACCATCGTCACTAACTTTAGTTTCCACTATTTTACAATTAAGACTACTATTATCTATCGGATTATAAATATCTGTTTCATCATCCGGAGACAAATAACCTTTCTTAATCAAATCTTCAACTGATACAGTAATAATTTTTGTATCACTTGCAAATTTTTCTGCAGCAGTTTCAATTCTTGTCTTAACATTTTTATACTGTCCAGCCAATATATTATTTTTAATCTTTGAATAAATCGGCACACTAACAGCAATCAAAATAGCAAGAATTGCCACTACCCCAAGAACTTCTACTAATGTAAATCCATTTTTCTTCATCTTATTCTCCCTCATCTTTTAAACTATCTACATCAACAAACATTATTGCATTATTGCTTTTCTTAATTCTACTTTTTATTTCTCTTTCTAGCAAAATCAAATCATAAAACTTTATATTATTATCTACTAAAATTTCTAAATTTATTTTATAAATACCATTTATCTTTATAATATCTACATATGAATACTTTACCTTTTTCTTTTCACAAATCTTTTTTATACTACTTATAATACTTTTATCTTGCTTATTCTCTCCATATAACAAAAGAGCACTCCCGACAATCGAATTTAATCCCTTATATCCAATAACAAAAGCAATAAACAAAGTACCTAATAAATCAAATACTGGTATCAAAGCTCCCATATAGACAAAAAAGATAACTCCAATAAATATCATACCTGCATAAAAATTATCATGAGCTAGATTCATTAACATTGAACTTTGAATATTCTTAGCACTTCTAAATTCATAATTAGCAAATAGTATTTTAACTACAAAAAGCCCCAATACCACAAATAATAATCTAATATCCAATACTTCAAAACTCAAAAATAAATCTCTAACTAAAACATAAAGTCCAACTGCAAGGATTATAACTCCAATTAATACTTGTATTTCTAACTCTTTTTTTCCATAACCAATAATAAATCTTTTATTACCCCGTCTTCCCCTTACTAAAACTGTTAGAAAAGATATTATATCTTCAAACATATCTAATAACGTATAATATCCACAACTAACAACAGCATATGAGTT
>CAKOLP010000114.1 GCA_934096025.1 uncultured Bacilli bacterium | reverse complement strand
GAAGACTTATCAAATTGGTATATTAGAAGAAATAGGAATAGATTCTGGGCTAAAGATTTAGACAATTCTAAAAAAGCTGTTTATATGACAACTTATGAAGTTTTAGTTGGTTTAACAAAAATGATGGCTCCGGTTGTACCTTATCTTTCTGAAGAAATCTATACTAATTTAACTCATGAATATTCAGTTCATACTGCTGATTTTCCTAAGTATGATGAATCTCTAATTGATGAAGCATTAGAAACAAAAATGGATTTAGTAAGAGATTTAATAAGTATAGGTAGAAATGTTCGGGAAGAACAAAAATTAAGAGTACGTCAACCTCTAGGGGAAATGTTAATCGACGGTAAAAATGAAAATGTCTTAAAAGATTTAACTAACCTAATTAAAGAAGAATTAAATGTTAAAGAAGTTGCCTTTGTTAAAGATACATCTAAATACATGAACTATAATTTAAAACCAAACTTTAAAGTTGTAGGAAAAGTATTTGGCAGTGCTTTAAATGAATATCAAAATAAATTATTAGAGTTACCTTTGGAAGATATCAAAAAACTTGAAAATGATGAAGTAATTCATATGGAAGTAAATGGTAAAGATTACGAAGTAACAAAGGATATGATAGATATTCGTATAACTGCTAAAGAGGGCTTTAATGTGGGAATGGAAAACAATAATTTTGTTATCCTTAATACAACATTAACAGATGATTTAATTAAAGAGGGAATCGCTCGGGAAGTAGTTTCTAAAGTTCAATTAATGCGTAAAAATAAAGATTTAGAATTAACTGATAGAATAGTGGTTAAATATAATGCTGATGAGTACGTAAGTGCTGCAATAGAAGAATATAGTGATTATATTAAACATGAAACATTAGCTGATGATTTAGTAAGTGAAAATACACTTGAAAATGAATTTAATATCGATGAGAGAAAAGTTGCAATTGATATTTTAAAGAAATAGTGGTAATATTTATGTGTGTTCTCGTAGCTCAGTAGGATAGAGCGAATGCCTCCGACGCATTAGGTCGCAAGTTCGATTCTTGTCGAGAACACCATATTGTGCTTTAAACTTAGGTTATTCCTAAGTTTTTTTAAGCAAAAGATTGACAAAAATGGTAAAACATTATAGGATAGCCTTGGTGATTTAAATGAAAAACTTAGATGAAATGGCTCTAGTGAGTGAGCTTGAGGCACATGGAAAAATAGTTGACCATATAGAAATGGATAATGAAGACCGGGAAATAGTTTTTACTTTAGGTAAAGCCTCATCAAAAGAATTTTATATGTTTGAAAGTATTCTAGAATATAAAAGTTATCTTTTAATGCATTCGGCTATTTTAGAAGTTGGAATGGTAGAAGAATCTATTTATGGTATTGCTTCAAATGGTAGAGTTTTTGTTTATAAAGGTATATGTGATTTTTTTATCTTAGATGGCCTTGTAAGTAAAATGTGTAGAAAATATAACTCGCCTAAAAAAGCAGAAAGAGAAATGCTAGCAAGTAAAGATATTAGGGTAGAAAATAATTTGGTTTTTATACCTCCGGAAAATAAAGAATTTGGTTCTTATTATGTTCTAGTTGATGTATATCCAAGAACAAAAAGTGCAGAAAGAAAAAGAACTCATAAATAAATATTGTAATAAATATGTAATTATGTTATTATTGTTTTAGCAACAAGTTTACGCAATAATATAGAGTTGTCCAAAATAAATTATTGATGTAGATTTTGTTGTTTTTTTGTGGGTATAAATGATATAATTAAAAAACGAAAGGAGTAATAATGTTAGATTTATTTATCCCAGATATATATGCGCAAAGTATATATACTATTAATTATAAAAAATTAAAGAAAAATGGCATTAAGTGTTTACTTTTTGATTTAGATAATACGATTGCCTCTTATAAGGTGGGGGAACCAAGTGTTGATGTTAAGGAACTATTTGCTCGCTTAGAAAGTGATTTTAAAGTAATAATAATTTCTAATAGTGGAAAAAATAGATTAAGACCATTTAAAGAAAAACTTAATGTTGATGTAGCTTTTAGTAGTAAAAAACCTTTAAAAGGAAAGTATAAGAAAATATTGGACTTATATAAATTTAATATAAATGAAGTAGCAGCTATCGGTGATCAATTATTGACGGATATTCTCGGGGCAAATCGAATGGGATTTACTTCAATTCTTATAAATAGATTAGCAAAAGAAGAAATAACGTTTACAAAGATTAATCGGTTTTTTGAAAAAAGAATTATGAAAAAATTAAGCAAGAAAAATATCTTAATATATGGAGAGTACTATGACTAAATGTAAAGGTTGTGGCATAAAACTACAAAATGAAAATGAAAAGGCTCTTGGTTATACTCCGAATATGGATAATAAGTTATGTGTTAGATGCTTTAAGTTAAAAAATTATAATGTTTTAATAAATAAAGGAATAAAGATAGATAATACAAGTGTTTTAAATAGTATTAATAAAAAAGGAGCTTTTGTTTTATTTTTAGTAGATTTTCTAAATATGGATAAGGAAGTATTTGATACTTTTAATAAGATTACTTGTGATAAAGTATTAGTGATAACAAAAAGTGATACTATTCCGAAAAATATTTTAATTGATAAATTAATAGCTAATATTAAAAGAGTATATGGTATAAAAGAAGATATCATTTTGTGTAGTAGTAAATTTAAGAAAAACATATCTATAATTAATAATATATGTAGTGTTAATAAGAAAGTTTTGTTAGCAGGCTTTACCAATGCTGGTAAAAGTAGTTTGATAAATGCTTTAGTTGATAGTGATATAACAGTGAGTAAGAAAGAAAATACAACCCAAGATTTTATTAGTATAAAAATGGGGGAAAATGAAATAATTGATGCTCCAGGGTTTATAAGTAATACTAAAAAAGAAGCAGTTCCAAATACTGTTATTAAACCTAGAACTTATCAGTTAAAAGATAAATATTATTTAAAAATTGGGGCAATTAAATTAAAATGTCAAAAGAATTCTAATATTACAATATATGTAACAAATGATACCTTGATAGAAAAAAGAGTAGCTAAAGAAAATATAGTATATAATGGTACTATAAAAAAGGGACAAGATTTAGTTTTAAAAGGAATTGGTTTTATAAAGTTTAGTACAGATGCTTCCTTTTGCATAGATACAAATTATGAAATAAGAGATACCATAGTAGGTGGAAATAATGAGTAAAATTAAAGTAATGGATGAAAACTTGGCTAATAAGATTGCTGCAGGTGAAGTTGTAGAAAAATGTGCTTCAGTTTTAAAGGAGTTAGTAGAAAATTCTATAGATGCTGGGGCTTCTTTGGTTAAAGTCCATCTAGTAAATGGCGGACTTACGGAAATAAAGGTTATCGATAATGGTATTGGTATGGATAGAAGTGATGCCAGCCTTGCTTTTTTAAGACATGCCACTAGTAAAATATATAAAGATGACGATTTATATTTTATTGAAACTTTAGGGTTTCGGGGAGAAGCTCTAGCGAGTATAGCTAGTGTATCAGAAGTAGAATTAATTACTTGTGATAAAACCGTAGGTACTTGTGTTCATATAAAAGGCGGAGTAACTATGTCTATAAGTGATGCTCCATTAAATCAAGGAACACAAATAACGATTAAAAATCTTTTTTATAATACTCCGGCGCGATTAAAATATTTAAAGAGTGAAGCAACTGAACTTAGTAATTGCACTAAGTATATAGAAAACTTAGCTTTAGCAAATCCCCACATAGCTTTTAGTCTATTTAATAATGATAGGTTAGTTGTGCGGACAAGTGGGAAAAATAATTTGCTTAAAACTATTCATGAAATATATGGTTTAAATGTTTCGAGTAACATGTTGGAAATCAAAGCTAGTAGTGATGACTTCGAAGTAT
>CAKOLP010000113.1 GCA_934096025.1 uncultured Bacilli bacterium | reverse complement strand
CCACTGGAGCTGGTGATATTTTTCATGGAGCCTTTACGTACGGACTTGCGAATAACTTTGATATGGAAAAGATTATTACTTTAGCTAATATAGCTGCAGGGTTATCTGTAACTAAAATTGGTTCAAGATTATCAGTGCCGACATTATCGGAAGTATTAGATTATTATACTAATAAGATGAATGCAAATAATCAAGTGAATAATGAGGACAACGGTGTAACTAATCAAGGAGTAGTTTCTTGATTATTACAAGTAAAACGCCAAGATTAGATTTGCATGGGGAGATAGCTGCCATGGTGGAGGTTTTGGTTAACGAATTTATTCATGATAATATTTTAATGAAAAATGATTGTGTGGTTATAATACATGGGAGAAGTTCAAATATTTTAGCTAAAGAAGTACATAATGTATTAAAGAAAAATAAATATGTTGTTAAATATTATATAAATAATTGGAATGCTGGAGAAACTATTGTTGAGCTTAATTTTGTCTAAATTTGACAGATTGGGCTTTTTTTGGTATAATTATACTGTAATAGGGGATACTACGAATAATATGAAAAAAACGAGCAAATTTGACAAAATGGACGATTTGTGGTATAGTAGTATTGTTCGAGTAATTAGGGGGTATGGAAAAATGAAAGGATATGTTTTAGAATACGTTTGTGAAAACGAGTTTAAAAAGTTGGAAAGGGCTTTGAAAAAGTATAATATGTTAGCTTTTAAAAAGTTAAACTTTGATTATTACCCAGCTTTAAGAAATGGTAATTTTGTCGGAGAACTTATTTCTGTAAATAAAAAGAATGGAACAGAAACTTATGAATTAAAATTACCAAGTGATAAAATGTTTGCACAAATTCATGGGGATGTAAAATTAGTTTATACTGTACATAAAAAAGATGAAACTATAGTATTAGAAACAATTACACCATCAGAAATATTATTAGAGGGACATCGTTCTGAATTAACAACTTACAAAGGAATAATGATATCTAAAGCAAATGCTTCAAAAGATATGTTTAAAATTGATTTATTAAATATGTTACAAGATAAATAAGAGGCTTAGGTTTTCAGGGGGACCTAAGTCTTTTAAAATTTTTTTTGAAAAAATTTTAAAAATAATATTGCATGATAGAGAAAAATGTGGTAATATTGAAAGTGTCATGGACCTCTAGCTCAGTTGGTTAGAGCCCTCGGCTCATAACCGAGTTGTCGTAGGTTCGAGTCCTACGAGGTCCACCATATATGCAGGTGTGGCGGAATTGGCAGACGCGCTAGACTTAGGATCTAGTGGATATATCCGTGGGGGTTCAAGTCCCTTCACCTGCACCAAAAAAGACCTAAAACTCCTTTATTTATAGGGGTTTTATTTTTTTACCATGAATTTTACCATAGATTATCTATTATATATAAATGTTAAAGTAAAAATAAAAGATGATTTAGATATTTGTATAATCACCTTTTTTAAATCTAACTAATTTTGGGGTGCAAGTGTTTGATTCTGGAATATGAAATTGGGCTATATTTCTTATAGTCTTTCTTTTTATAGAAATTCGATAATTATCCCCTAAATAAATATTTCTAGTAGCATAATTATAAAAACGTTTTGCCATTTGAAGCTTTTGTAATTTATTATCACATTGCACTGCAATTAAACATAGGTACATATCAACAAATTCTTGTTCAGGGTTTTCTTTATACATTGATTTTCTATAGCACTCATCTGTATATATTCTATGTACTTTGGATGTTTGTATTTTTGATATTCCTAAAGCTTTGTGATAGAATTTTCTAATTTTATCAATTACTAAATGATATAAATGGTCGAAGCGAGGATCGTTATTTAGTGCAAATTGTTCTAACTTTTCCATTCTGTTATTAATGATAGATACTTGTTCTTTTGCTTCATCTTCACTTAGTGGCGGTAAAGGGTTTTGAAATTTTTCGATTGTGTATTGTTGTAATTCTCTTAATTGGGAATCCCTTTCATAAATGATTTCTGATTTTCCAAAAATAGATAGTGATGCATTATTTTGAGTTTGGTAATCTTCTTCGATTGTTAAATATATGTCTTGAATTGGTTTTTCAAAATATTCTATTTTAGTACCATCTATAATCTTGCTTCCTCTAATTATATGTTGGGGGTTAGAATCATCAAAAACAACGTGTAGGTCAATATCGGATAATTTAGTGTTAAAGACCGTTAAACTGCTTCCGTAAACTATGACTCCTAAACAATGTTCATTATTCTTATAATTCATTTCTTCTATAAATTTTTGGATTTTTTCGTGTATTGTCTTAAAGCTACCCCCTTGAAAATTTTTTATATATTAGCATAAATTTATTATTTATACAAGAAATATTAGTTTAATCTTTAAAAATAATGTTATACTAAATAGTACTTTAACGGAGGAAGTATTTAGCAATTCCTACGCGATTTAAAGATTATATTACTAGTCCCAAGGAAAATATGTATCAAATTATCCATACAACTATAGTGGGGCCAGATAATCGATATTATGAAATTCAGGTAAGAACAAATGAAATGAATAAAAAAGCAGAAAAAGGTAGTGCATCCCATATGTTATATAAAATGGAAACATCAAAACAAGCAAAAAGTGATGAGCTAAATTTAAGTTTGTTTTACTAAATTTTAATTGATTTTGGAGAAAAAATAATTTATGATTAATTATAAATAATGTATTTTATCCCCAAAATAAGAGTGTAAAAAAATATTAAATAACTTAGAGCTAGTAATAAGAATAAAAATAAGTAAAAAATATTAATTTAGATGAATATAAAATTAAAATTCTTGATTATGATAAAAATGTTATACCATAGAAAATAAAATGTTTGATAGTTATTAGTGTTGTGTTATACTGTAAATGCAATGGGAGATAATATGAATAGGGAAGAAGCCAAAATAAAGGTGATTTTAGATACAGATACATACAATGAGTGTGATGATGATTTTGCACTTCTTTATATGCTTAAGTCTCAAGATATATTTGATATAAAAGCAATAACTGTGGCACCATTTTGCCATGAGGAAAGCGAAGAAATAATTGAAAATAATACTTTGAAAAGTTATGAAGAAATACTAAAAATATGTAAGTGGGCTTGCTTTGATACTCATGATAAAGTTTTTCGGGGTTCAACAGGGTTTATAACTAATGGATATAATGAGAATAATGAGGCAGTTGATAAAATAATAGAAATTGCTTTAGAAAGTGAAAAAACTACTATTCTAGCTATCGGAGCTTTAACAAATATAGCTTTAGCTATTAAAAAACAACCAAAAATAATTGCCAGTATAGAAATTGTATGGCTAGGGGGACATAGTTTGCTTCAAGAAAATAATCTAGAATTTAATTTTAAGCAAGATGTTGAAGCTGTAAAAATTGTGTTTGCTTCCCAAGTGAAACTTACAATAATACCTTGTAAAAATGTAGCATCAAATTTAAGAACTACCATATATGAATTAAAGCATTATATAGGTAAAAGTAAGCTAGGCAATCATCTTTTAAACAGATTTACAAATGACGGGTTTTCTGGAGTAAAAACTAGACGCGTATTATGGGACATTGCTGTTATAGCTTACGTAATTAATAAAACCTGGTTTACAGTGCAAAAAATGAATTGTCCAGGAATAAATCAAGATACTTCATATAAATTGAATTGTTTTGAACATAAAATTACAATGGTAAATTATATTGAAATAAATAAGGTTTATGAAGATTTTTTTAAAAAAATAAAG
Organism: uncultured Bacilli bacterium; assembly: GCA_934096025.1. Taxonomy (GTDB): domain Bacteria; phylum Bacillota_I; class Bacilli_A; order RF39; family UBA660; genus Onthocola_B. The sequence continues at coordinate 138 of CAKOLP010000113.1, read as the reverse complement.
GAGGTATAAAATATGCAAAAATTTAATTATCATACACATACATATAGATGTGGTCATGCGGAGACAACTAGTGATGAAGAAATAGTAAAAGCTTTTATTAGAAGTGGTATTAAAAAAGTGGCTTTTACTGATCATGCT
>CAKOLP010000112.1 GCA_934096025.1 uncultured Bacilli bacterium | reverse complement strand
CTGTTAAACAAAAAGTCATTAATCCTTGGCGTTTTGATGTTGCTAGAAATGAAGCTTTAAAAATGATACCAGAAGACTATGATATATGTGTATCCTTGGATTTAGATGAAGTAATGAGAGAAAACTGGAAAGAAAATATCTTGAGTGTTTGGCAAGATGATACTACAAGACTTCACTATGTATACAATTGGTTAATCGAAGATAATGTAGAAAAGATATCATTTTATAGTGATAAAATTCATAAAAGAAAAGGTGCCTACTGGGTTAATCCCGTGCATGAAATAGTCAAGTTTGATACACCTGAGGTTATTGTTACTACTGATAACGTTATAATTGACCATTTTCCTGATAAAGAAAAATCAAGACAAAGTTACTTACCTTTACTCGAATTATCCGTAAAAGAAGATCCACTTAATGATAGAAATATGCACTATTTAGGTCGGGAATATATGTATTACGGCAAATGGAATGAAGCTATAGATACATTAATAAAGCATTTAAAACTTAAAACTGCAACTTGGAAAGACGAAAGATGTGCTTCGATGCGCTTCATTGCTAGATGTTATAAAAACTTACAAAGATTTGATGAAGCCCATATGTGGTTAACAAAAGCAATAAACGAGGCTCCTTATTTACGGGATCCCTATGTAGAAATGGCATTACTTTACTATAGTCTTGAAGATTATCCCAAGGTAATAGAATTTGCCCAAAAGGCTTTAGATATTTCCTATAATCCTAAAACATATATTAACGAAGTTTTTAGTTATGATGAATCTTTAAATGATATATTGTCAATTGCCTACTTTTATACAAATGATATTGATAATGCTATTAAAAATGCCGAGGCTGCATTAAAAATAAATCCTAATAACGAAAGAATAAACGAAAATTTAACTATATTTCAAAATAAAAAAAACACTGAAAAATAACTCAGTGTTAATATTTTGTTACTTGATATAATTCTACATCTACATTAGTTTCTTGACCAAATAAATCAATTATAATATTTAAACGATTATTTTCTAAATCAATATTATCTACTTTACCACTCATACCATTAAATGGTCCGTCGATGATGCCTACGGTGTCTCCGACTTTTAATTCTGATTCCACATCAACTCTACTCATACCCATATTAGCAAGTATGCGATCTATTTCTTGTGGTAATAATGGCGTTGGTTTTGCCCCTTTACCACTTGACCCAATAAATCCAGTTACACCTGGAGTATTTCTTACGACATACCAAGCTTCATCAGTCATTATCATTTCTACTAAGACATAACCTGGGAACATCTTTTTAACTTTTTCTTTTTTTACTCCGTCTTTTACTTCAACTTCCGTTGTTTCTGGTACTATAACTCTGAAGATATAATCTTGCATATCCATTGATTCTGTCCGAGCTTCTAGCTTTTCTTTTACTTTATTTTCATGTCCAGAATACGTATTTACTACATACCATAATTTTTCCATTATGCTACCCACCCCTTAATAACTGATAGAATTAAATTTAATAATAGGAACAATGCACAAAGAACTACACAAAATACTATTGTTGATATTGTGTATTTTAATACTTCTTTAGCTGTTGGCCACTTTACTAATTTTAATTCTTTTTTTATTTTCTTAAAATAACTTTCCTTATTTTTATTTATTTTCTTTTCACTCTTTTTTTCTTTTTTTGCCATTTGCAAAAACCTCCATTTAAAAAAACACCTTTCGTGTTAATGTATAATATACCATATCAAACGGGGCAATTCAAGTCTTTAGTTAGAATTTTTTTGCGAATATCCCGAATAATTTTATAAACAATATGATACTTTTTATTTAATATATTTGCTACTTCTTTATAATTATATCCTTTAGCTAATAATACTACGACATTTAGTTCTTTGCTACTTAATTCTGTTACTAAGTATCTATTTATATTTATAGAGTTTTCTTCTTGACATAATAACGCTAGGGGATTACTATTTTGTTCCGGATATTCTTCCATATTTTCTTCTTCATTAGTTGGTATTTCCTTTTTATTTAATATTTTTCTTATCTTTCTTTCTAGTAGTAGTTTGGTATATGTGTTAAAAGTAGCTTCTTTGGAAGCATCAAATGTTGTAAGGGATATATTAAATGTACTTAGTAATTCATTATACACATCGCGTAGGTCTATTCCCTTAGATAGTAAAATGCTTTTATATTTTTTTATTATGTATTTAATTACAATGTCATATTCTTCAAAAAGAATTTTTTCCGCTTCTTCATTTTTCTCATTATAAAGCATTAATAATTCATAATCATTATATTTATTCATTAGTTCCTAAATCATATATTAGTATGGAAGCTGCTACAGAGGCATTTAGGCTCTCAACATTTTTCTTCATAGGAATACTAATAATTTCATCAGATGTTTCTTTAACTAATCTACTTACTCCGGAACCCTCATTACCAATTACTAATACTTTTTTCGAAGCATAATCAATTTTTCGAAAATCCTTTCCCTCCATAGAAGCCGAATAAACAAAATATCCCTCTTTTTGTAGTTTTTTTATAGCCGATACTAAGTTATTTACCATGATTATCTTAACATAATTTATAGTTCCTACACTTGTTTTGACTACTACATCAGTTACTTTAACACTTCTGTCTTTAGGAATTATAATGCTTTCTATGCCAACCGATGCACAAGTCCGAATAATTGCTCCGAAGTTATGTGGGTCTTCCAAATGATCTAATACTAAGACTAAGTTTCCTGTTACATCTTTAAAATCATAGTATTCATAATCGTATGTATCTATTAATACCCCTTGGTGATTTTCCCTTGTTAATTTATTTATAAATGCATTGTCCACTTGTTCATATTTGATTTTGTTTTCCTTACAATATCTACTTGCTTCAGGTCGCGATGTGTAAACTTTTTTTATTTTTTTAGTATCTAGTTCCTTTAATACATTCATTCCATATACGCGCATTTTCTTCACTCCTTTTTGCTTGCTGTACTTATTATAACACAATGTATATTTTTTGTATATATAAAATTTATTTTTTTAATAAAATTATGTGGAGTTCTACATAAATAAAAAAACTAACTATTTCTAGTTAAGCTTTTTCAAATACATTCTTGCTCCTACTACGCCAATTACGGAAATAATATTTACGCAAGTATATAGTAGAACATTATCTGAAGTTTTAGGGTTTTCTACTACATCGTTTTTTTCAATTACTTTTACTTCTTTAATTGTAAAGGTTGTTTCGTCACTTGATCCATTTTAGTAGCTTTTAATTTATATGTATCTGGTTTTAAAGTTTGTAAATATTCATTTTTTAAAGCAGTTGCATAAGAATCTACTAAACTTTGTTCTAAAAAGTTATTATCTCTTACTATATTTGCTTTTGCACTTTCAAGATTTACAACAGATTCATCTGTATATTTACTAAAATTACTAGGTAAACTTGCAAGTAAACTATCTATTTTTGTGTAATCTGCACTATCTATAATTAATTCTTGGACATCATTATTTGCTCCATAGGTATAAATAGGTGCTCCCTCTTTAACAGTAATATTATTTGCATAGTTTTATTATAAATACACAAAATTTATAAGCTTTTAATTTTAACCTTTATATCATGAATACTGCATTATGCAAGTGTGTTACTAAAATTACAGTCTTATTGAGAGTTATTTTTATAACTGTTTTTTATATTTAAAAAATCGAATTCATAAAAGTTCGAGTTTAGTATCAATCTGGTGCTGAAAATAGGACTCGAACCTACGACCTATGCGTTACGAGGGCATTGCTCTACCAACTGAGCTATTTCAGCGCAAGTTAATTATACCAATATTTAATATTATATACAACTATTATTTTTAAAAAAATAATGATAAAATTATTTTGGTGATAAACATGTTTAAAAATACTTCTGATAATAAAAGATACTACACTCTAAATCATTTTTTTCGCACTAAATTTGGCAAAAAAGTATTTAAAGTGCCTTTAGATATTGAT
>CAKOLP010000111.1 GCA_934096025.1 uncultured Bacilli bacterium | reverse complement strand
GTGGTAATGCTGGAGAAAGCTTATTGTTAACACTTTTTGGTAAAGGTAACGTATCCAAAAATGACACGTTCCAAGCTTATCTTAAAATTCATTATTTAGATAAAAGTGAAATAGTAATGCATACTTTTGACTTTGATCCTAACTATGAAAATTGGCAAGTATTGACGAGAAATGTTATAGCTGAAAGATCGTTTGATTATGTTGAAGTAGGTGTTAAAGCTAGGGCGAAATCTGATGTATATGTCGATGCTATTCAACTATACAAAGATGATTTTGGCAAGGAATATTCATATACTGAACAAAATAATTTATCAGAAGTAGTTAATTCTGATGGTTCATTTTCAAACATTAGTTACGATAGTAACTCTAGAGTAACTGAAATGACAGATGTTTCTGGTGATACTTTTAGATTTACTTATGGAAACGCTACTAATAGAAAAGTTGCTCAGATTACTAACAACCAAAATTCCAAAATTATGTATAAGTATTCTGGAGAAAACAAGACAGAAACTAAAATTATCACTAGTACAGGAGAAACTTTATGTACGAAAGATGAGTACGATGAGGAAAATAAATTAATTAGTCAAACTGATGACACAGGGGCTAAGACACTCTTTAATTACGATGAAATTGATAGATTAAATAAACAAGTAAATGCTAATGGACTTGTCACAACTTTTAAATATGATGTATATGGTAAGTTAAAAGAAAAAATTGCTGAATTAGGTGGAGCTAGAAATGGTTGTATTTATATCTATGATTCAAAAGGCAACATTTCTTCAATTACTGCATGTAACGGAACTAAATATACTTTTTCATATACTATCGATCAACAACTTAGCACTGTTGCACTTAATGGTAAAACTATTGTTAAAAATTTCTATACCAAAATAATTAACGGCATTAACACTAACCTATTGACTAAACAAATTCTAGGAGATAGTGAAGCGTGTGGTTTTTATAATTTTGAATATGATAAAAAAGAAAGATTGACAAAAGTTAGATTTAATAATGTAGTTCAAGTCGAATATAAGTACAACGAAAATAATCAACCTTCTGAAATATATGATTGTATCAACGATAATCATCTTTTCTTATCTTACAATTCAAATGGAGATGTAGTATCAGCATTAGATAGTAGTGGTAATCAATTCGCTTATGACTATGACAATTTGAAAAATGTACAAAAGGAAATTACAAGCATTGATGGTTTATTAAGAAGTTTTGATTACGAATATAAATATGAGTACAACGACTATACTCCTTCAGGATATTTTGCTCGATTAGAACGTGCTTTCCCAGATGAAATTATTAAAGGTGGTAGTGGTTTTGAAGGTGTTTATGGTGGTAGATCACGTTTAAATACTATTAGAAGAAAAAGAATGACTGTACTTAATGAAAATCCATTAGACGATAGTGTGGCTTCATTAGTATTTAAGGATGACAATGCAGTTATTGCTTATGATACTTCAACTTTTAATAGAGAAAGAAAAGGTAAATCTACAAGTAATAAGAACTTTAATTTAAAGAATTGGCAAGATAACTTTAATCATAGAAAAACGATTTATGCCTGGATTAAACCTATTGAAACTATTAAAGGTGCACAAAGAGTGTTTGCTTTAGCTGAAAAAGAAGCTTCTAAAATTAGATTTACTTTAAGTGCATTGGCAGATGGAAAAATAGAAATTAAAGACAATTTAACAAATAATGTTGTTACAAGTAGAACAACCTTAAAAATGGATAGTTGGAACTTAGTTGGTATGAAACTAAGTTACTCAGTTAGAACTAATAAAAGAACGATTAAACTCATTTTAAATGATGAAATAACATCTATTGATTATTTTGATAAATCTTATATTACAAATTTAAAGTACTTTATTTTAGGTGCACCATCAGATGATTTAAGTATGCCAGACTTATATTCACTAGATAAAAATGGATATTTAACTGATGGTAAAAAATATCCATTAAATATGAAGTTTAAAGTATCTTTTGTATCAGTTGGTTCAAGTGATATAACTGATGAAAACTTTAAGGGGATTTATTTTGAAGGTTTAGATTATTTATGTAATAAACCTAACTATGGAGCTAGTGGTGTTACTTATTTTAACGATGAGGCATATGAAGGTTATGATGTTATTTCTTTAAATGGATCATTGACTTCTTTAAAGAAAATGAAACCTAAAGTCTATGCTTTTTCTGAGACTTCATTTAGAAACGAAAAACAAAAGATGTTTAAATTTGATAGAACAGGTGTTAATCCTCTCTATCGTCACGTTTATGCAAGCTATGATGGAGTTCATAACTTAAATAATGGAAGTAAATTAAAATTGGCTTATGATTTGTTAATTAAAGATCAAGGAAATATCAATTTAAGATTTAAAGTTGATGATGTTGAAGAAACTGATGATAAGGTAGTCTTATATTCGGTAAAAGATGGAAAACAAGTTTTAAAGATATTTGTTTATGGCGAAGATATTTATCTTAGAACAGATAGCAATGAGATTGAAGATACATGCATGATAGGTTATGTCAACCCAGGTGAATGGATTAACTTATCATTAATATTTGATGCTAATGGTCATGCTTATGTTAAAACTGATTATGATGAATTCCCAGTTGATAATATTTATATCAATTTAGAGGGAGCTTTAACATATTTTGGTTGTGCAGTAGATAGTAATAATAATCCTTGTTATCACTTAAACGGTTGCATGGAAATGATATCGTTTAAAGATAGCTATGCAACTTTAGATGAGATTAATAGAATTATAGATGATGGTCAATCAATTTCAGTCAGAACTTATTTTGATGAAATGGGAAGAACTGAAGTTAAGAAAATTCATTATAAAAATAAAGAACTAGCTAAGAAGTATGCTTATAAAAAATATATTACTAATACAACTACTAAAGTTGAATCAGAACAATTGTTTAATGGTGAATCATTAAATTACGAGTATGATTCTTTAGGAAATATTACTTCTATAAAAAGATTAGACTCTTCAAATAGTGAAATAGATAAAAAAGAATACACATATGATGGTTTATCAAGGTTAACTAAATCAAATATAAATGGTCTTATTCACACATATAGTTATGACTCAAATAACAATATCAAAACAAAAGATGGTCTTACTTATACATACGATAGCGTTGATAAAGATAAGTTAATAAGTAGAAGTGATGGAGTATCAATAACATATTGTAATTCAATCACAAGTAATCCATCAATAATTAAAAAACCAAATAAAATATTGAATTTTGCTTGGAGTGGAAAAAGAGTAACAGCAATTAATAACGCATTATATGCCTATGACTATAATGGAACAAGAATAGAACGAAAAATAATAAATGGTTATACCTATAAATACATATTAGAAGGAGAAAGATTAGTAGCCTTAAAGAGAATAAAGGATAACAAAGAAAAGAGAGTATCTTTTGTCTATGATGAAGTAGGAAGCTTAGTAGGTTTATCGATAGGGACAAAAGAATATATCTATGAAAGAAATATTCAAGGAGAGATTCTAAGAGTAATAAACTTAGAAGGAAAGACTTTAGTAGAGTATAGCTATGATGACTGGGGTAAACCAAGTATTAAAGTAGTAGATAAGACAGAAGGACAATTAATAGCAGATATAAACCCATTTGTATATAAAGGCTATATTTATGATCAAGACACAGGATTATATTACTTAAAGTCAAGATATTATGATCCAGAATTAGGAAGATTTATAAATTCAGATAATGAAGTAGGTTCAGTAGGAAACATAAGTGCAATGAATATGTATGCCTATTGTAAGTGTAATCCAATAAGCTATGCAGATGAAAATGGCAATATGCCAAGCTGGGCCATAAAAGTATGTATAGGTATAGGTGTTATAGCGTTATCAGGAATAGTAGCTGTAGCAACAATGGGAACAAGCCTAGCGTGTAATGGTTTGACAATGTTATATGGTGCAGTAACAGGAGCTTTAATAGGTGCAGCAAGTGGTGCAGTCTTTGGAGCATTACTAGGAGCAGCCATGGAAGGCTTAAGAACAGGAACCTTGGAAGGAGCTTTAAGAGG
>CAKOLP010000110.1 GCA_934096025.1 uncultured Bacilli bacterium | reverse complement strand
AGTTAATACTCCACCTTGAATAGCAGCTCCCATAGCAACAACTTCATCTGGGTTAACACTCTTATTTGGTTCTTGACCAAGTTCTTTTTTAACAAGTTCTTGAACATATGGAATACGACTTGAACCACCAACCATTATTACTTTATTAATATCTTTAGCAGTAAGTTTAGCATCTTTTAAAGCTTTTCTTACTGGTTCCATAGTTGAATCAAACAAATCACGACATAAATCTTCAAATTTAGCTTTTGTTAAAGTCATTTCTAAATGAACTGGTCCTGATTCATTTTGCGCAATAAATGGTAAACTAATTTGAGCAGTAGTCATACCAGACAAATCTTTCTTAGCCTTTTCAGCAGCGTCTTTTAATCTTTGCATTGCCATAGTATCATTACTTAAATCAATACCATTTTCTTTTTTGAATTCTGATACTAAATAATCAGTTACACGAGCATCAAAGTCATCTCCGCCTAAACGATTATTACCACTTGTAGATTTAACTTCAAATACACCATCACCTAATTCAAGAATTGATACATCGAATGTTCCTCCACCTAGGTCATAAACTAAAATTGTTTGTAATGTATCTTGTTTATCAAGTCCATATGCTAAAGCCGCAGCTGTAGGTTCATTAATAATTCTTTCTACATCTAATCCTGCAATTTTTCCAGCATTTTTTGTAGCTTGACGTTCTGCATCATTGAAATATGCTGGAACAGTAATAACTGCTTTTGTAACCTTTTCTCCAAGATAACTTTCTGCATCTTTTTTTAGTTTTGCTAAAATTTTTGCACTAATTTCTTCTGGTGTCCATTTTTTACCTCCAGCTTCAACTTTTTCATTAGTACCCATTTTTCTTTTAATAGAAGAAATTGTATTTTTAACATTAGTTACCGCTTGTCTTTTAGCAACTTCTCCAACTAATTCTTCTTCTCCTTTAAAAGCTACTACTGATGGAGTTGTTCTATTTCCCTCAGCATTAGCTATAACTTTAGGTTCTCCCCCTTCTAGTACAGCAACACATGAATTTGTTGTACCTAAATCTATACCAATAATTTTACTCATATTTAATCATTCCTTTCTTTCTTTTTGAGTATTATTCATTTACTTTTACCATAGCTACTCTTATAACTTTATCTTTATAAGTGTAACCTTTTTGTAATACTTCAACTACTACATTACTTGGTAAGTTCTTATCGCTTTCTGTAAGTACCGCTTCCATTTTTGTTGGATCAAATTCCAAGCCTTTACATTCTAGTTCTTTTACATCTAGTTCTTCTAAAATACTTACTAAGTTTGTATAAATCATTTTAAACCCACTTAGGAACTTCGATACTTCATCAGATAAATCCCTATCATCTAATAATATAGCTCTTTCAAAATTATCCACAATCGGTAATATTTTACTAATTAACTTTTCTCCCTCATATTTACAAAGGCGAGATATTTCTTCTTCATTTCTTCGTTTAATATTTTGCATTTCAGCAGTAACTCTAAGTAATTTATCTTGTAGGGAAGCATTTTCTTCTTTTAGTTTAACTATTTCCTCATTAACTTTACTTTTACTACTTTTCTTTTTTACTCCTACTACTTTTTGTTTTTTATTTTTCTCTTTTTCAATATTTTCCATCTTGTTCCTTTCTTTCATCGATAAACCCGTCCATATATTCAAGTAAGCCTACAATTCTTTGGTAATCCATTCTCTTAGGCCCAATAACTGCTACAGTACCCTCTTTACCATTAATATGATATTTCTTCCTTATTATAGTTACATTAGAATCAAACTCATTATCTTTACCAATATAGACCTTTATCTCCTCATCAGAATCATTATCTATAATTTTTGATATACAATTTTCATCTTCTAATTTCGTAGCTAATCTTCGAAGTTCATTTATATCATTATATTCTGGCTGGTCAAAGATTTTAGTTTTACCACTTACATGAATATTACTGTTATTTTCTATAAAATCATTAAAAGCATCATAGAAAATATTATAAACAGCTTCATAACCTTTTATCCGCTCTCTAATGATAGGTTTAACATCTAGTTCTAGCCGGTTGCTCACTTCATTTATCGGTGTTCCAACTAGTAATTTATTTACTATTTCTCCAGTTTTAATTACTTCTGCTACATTAACATTTTCACTTAAACTAAAAGTCTTATTCAAAACATTTCCTTTATCCGTACAAATGACAGCCACAACTTGACTATTACCTAAATCAATTATATTAATCTGTAATAAATTATTATCAAAACTATTTTTACCTAGAACAACACTCGTATAATTAGTTAACTCACTTATTATATTCATGCACTCAAGTATAGCATCACTAAGTTTAATATCTGTATTTTTAAAGATTTGTTGAAGTTTAAGCATATCACTACCCGTCAACTTTTCCGGTTCCATCAAATTCTTAACATAATACTTGTATCCAGCTTCACTTGGTATTCTTCCCGAAGACACATGATTTTTTTCCAAATAACCTAAATCTTCTAAAGAAGCCATTTCATTTCGTATCGTTGCACTTGAACACTGAAACTTATCACATAATGCTTTCGACCCGACAGGCTTAATAGTTTTAATATATATTTCTACTATTTCTTTCAAGAGATTATTTTTACGTTCATCCATAATATTACCTCTATTAGCACTATTTCTTTTCTAGTGCTAATATCATTATAATATTATGCTTAGCACTTGTCAATATATAACTGCTAATTTTTATCTTTTTTTGCTAATACCTCTATAGCCTTTGTAATTGCAATTTTTCCATACTCAAAAGTTAAGCTACCTTGTAAGAAAGCTACATAAGGTTCTCGAAGCGGTCCATCGCAAGAAAGTTCAATTGAAGACCCTTGCACAAAAGAGCCAGAAGCCATAATAATATTATCTTCATAACCTGGCATAGCACTTGGAATTGGAACAACATTATGGTCAATAGCACTATATTTTTGAATACATTCTACAAACAAAATCAATAAATCTTTATCATTAAATTCAATTCTTTCTACTATATCTACTCGTTCTTCATTCCACCTAGGACTTACCTTAAAGCCCATTTTTTCTAATTCATAAGCTGCAAACACTGCCGTTTTCAAAGCATTTTTCACAACCGATGGAGCCATATATAAACTTAAAAACAACCCTTTATTAACTCCTAGTGTTGGTCCCACTTCTTTACCCTCACCAGCAACATTTAATCTTTCACTGCAAAGATGTATTAAATCTTTTCTACCCACTATATAAGCGCCATTTTCAGCAATACCTGCCCCAAGATTTTTAATCAAAGAACCTATGCAAATATCTGCTCCTAATTCTATAGGTTCTACTTTAGTTACAAATTCACAATAACAATTATCTACAAACACTATGACCTTTTCATCTATTTCTTTAATTACCTTTATTATCCTCGAAAGTTTTCTATAATCAATACTTGCTCTTATTGCATAACCCATACTTCTTTGAATAGCTACGACCTTTATCCCACCTTTTCTAATTCTTTTTTTAATCAACTCATCATCAAAATCATCATTAACTAAATCAATTTGTTCATACTTAATACCAAAAGCTTTTAAACTACTAGCATTATCATTTAAACCAATCACAGAATCTAACGTATCATAAGGTTTACCCGAAATTGATAACAGTGTATCGCCTGGCCTTAATAAAGCAAATAATGCTGTGCTTATTGCATGCGTTCCCGAAATAAACTGATTTCTTACCAGCGCATCTTCAGCTTTAAAAACCTCAGCATAGACTTTTTCTAGAGTATCCCTACCTAAATCCCCATAACCATAGCCAGTTGTTCCATTAAAGCAAGCTTCACTAACATTATTATGCCAAAAAGCCTCTAAAACTTTATTACTATTAAACAAACATATATCTTCTATTTCACTAAATTTATCTTCCAATACCATTATATCCTCCATCTACTCTAATTACTGTATCATTAATATAACTTGCTTTATCACTAGCAAGAAAGTAAACTACCTCAGCAACTTCCTCGCACGTTGCAAATCTTTTTAGCACTATTTTATTTTCTTCTTCCCTTTTAAAATCAGGAAACAAATATTTATTCATATCCGTATTAATCCACCCTGGCGCT
>CAKOLP010000109.1 GCA_934096025.1 uncultured Bacilli bacterium | reverse complement strand
TTATATATGTTAATAATGAATCTTTAACTGATAAGATAAATATGGCAAAGAGTGGTCCAACGGTTATATTGACTGTTGGGGTTAATGGGGTTGGAAAAACTACTACTATTGCTAAACTTGCTTATAAATATAAGAATATGGGTAAAAAGGTTATGTTGATTGCAGGTGATACATTTAGAGCTGGAGCTGTTTCTCAATTAAAAATATGGGCTGAGAGAACAGAAAGTTATTTTTATGGGAAAGAAAATATTGATCCGGCTGGGGTTGTTTATGATGGATTAATGGAAGCTTTGGAAAAAGAAGTAGATATTGTTTTAATTGATACGGCTGGTAGATTACAAAATAAAGTTAATTTAATGAAAGAATTAGAAAAGGTAAATAAAGTTATTGGGAAAATTATTCCGGAAGCACCACATGAAACTTTATTAGTAATTGATGCTACGACTGGTCAAAATGGAATTATGCAGGCAGTGGCTTTTAAAGAGATTACCAATATTACTGGGATTGTTTTAACGAAACTTGATGGAACTGCCAAGGGAGGAATTGTTTTAGCAATTAAAGAAGAAGTAAATATTCCTGTTAAGTTTGTGGGGCTTGGGGAAAAAATGGAAGACTTAGTTACATTTGATATTGAAAAGTATATTTATGGCTTATTTAAGGATATGATTTAATGGAAGATTATGTTTATTATGGGGAATTATTTAATATTTATAAGTGTTTATTAAATGAATCTAATTGTAAGTATTATTCCTTATATTATGAAGAAAATTTGAGTTTACAAGAAATTGCTGATATAGAAAATGTCTCTAAGAGTTATGTTGGTAATATAATAAATAAAACAAGTAAAAAACTAATAGAGTATGAAAGAAAGCTTGGAAATTATCAGAGAAAAAAGATTATAGAGGAAGCTTACAATTGTAATGATTTAAAGAAAATAAAAGAGTTACTTAAAATGATTTTGGAGTAGAAGCGCTCTTTTTCTTTTGTTCTATTATGAAATATTAAACATAAAAATAATTAAGGGGTTTTATTTATGAGAAAAATTATGTTGTGTTTAATATCGTTTTGTTTTTTTACTTGTAGTGCTTTTGCTATGGAGGATTTAACACCTACAGCTAAGAGTGCTATATTAATAGATAGTTTGTCTGGTAAGGTATTGTATGAAAAAAATCCAGATGAAAAATTGGCACCGGCATCTATGACTAAACTTGCTAGTATGTTAATGGTAATGGAAGCTATTGATAAAGGTACTTTAAAATTTGAAGATAAAGTAACTATTAGTGAGGAAGCAGCAAATATGGGAGGTAGTCAAGTTTTTTTAGAAGCCGGAGAAGAATATAGTGTTCATGATTTATTAAAAGGAGTTGCTATTGCTTCAGGAAATGATGCAGTAGTGGCTTTAGCTGAAAAAATTGCAGGAACACAAGAAAAGTTTGTGGAAATGGTAAATAAAAGATTGCAAGAAATAGGGGCAACAAATACCCAATTTGTAAATCCTCATGGGCTTGATGCTGAGGGACATTATTCTACTGCTAGAGATATGTCTTTGATAGCTAAGGAATTATTAAAGCATGAGAAAATATTAGAATATACAAGTATTTATGAGGAATATTTAGAAAAAAATGATGGCTCAAAAACTTGGCTTGTTAATACCAATCGTTTAGTGCGATTTTATAATGGGGTAGATGGATTAAAAACTGGATTTACAAAGGAGGCAGGTTACTGTTTAACTGCTACGGCTAAAAAAGATAATTTTCGATTAATCTCGGTTGTTATGGGGGAAGATACTACTGAAAATAGAAGTAGTGATACAGTTAAATTACTTAATTATGGTTTTAATACATATAAAATAAATATTGTAAAAAAAGAGGGAGAAATACTTGGGAAAGTAAGAGTTAATAAGGGTAAGGTTGATGAAGTAAATATAGTACTTGCTAATAATGTTACGGAGTTACTTAATAAAAATGAAACAGTTTCTAATTATAAATTTAATTTGTTATTTAATAAGGTCAGTGCTCCGGTAGAAAAAGGCGATATTGTGGGTATGGCAGAAATGATTGATGAACAAGGAAATGTAGTTGATGAAGTTGAAGTAACTGTTGATAAGAGGTTAGAAAAAGCTAATATATTAGATTATTTTAAGAGAAATTTAAATGTAGTTGGGGCAGGAAAAAAGTTAATGAAACAATAAATATTATATGCACTTAGAATTTTGTTTTAAGTGTTTTTTAATGTTACTTTATGTAAGTTTGTGTTATAATTTTTTTAAAGGAGTTTGGAGTATGAAAAAATTATTGTTAATTGTGTTATTATGTGGAGGTATATTATGTTTAACTGGGTGTGGTAAGTCAAGCTCGGAGGAAGATAAGAATAATTTAGAACAGGGGTTCGTTGAAAAAGAAACTGTTGAGGTTTTGGTTTCTAAGTTTAATAAAGAGGTTCTAGATGATAGTTCTTTAAATGTGGCATCAAATGATTATTTAACTGAGGATAATGAACAATATTGGTATGGATTGTTCGAGGGTGTTTCTTTGGTTGTTGTTCCAGAAAAATATACTAAAGATAAAGCCAAGGATATAGTGGATTATATGATTATTTATGTGGATAAAACAAGTAAGTATATTGATAAAGTTTTACCTTATACTAAGTATTTAATTAAAGCAAATAATAGTGAGATTACCGGGGCACAAATTGATAAATTATTGGAAGATGCCATAGATTTATCTAAAAGTGGTAAAACTGCAAATAATGGTAAAGGTATATCTGTTGGGTATTTAGAAAAAGATTCTTATTATCAATATCAAGTTTTAAGATTATATAAATGATTTTAAAAATTTTTGCTTGAAATCTTTTAAAAAAATAGTGTATAATTTGGTTATAAAACGAGTGGCTTTCAAAAAAGAGGCGTAAATCCAGTTTAAGGATTTTGCCTCTTTTTTCTTGTAATGTAAGGAGGACGTTATGAAAGAAGAAAGAAAAAATAAAATGGCAATAGCTCCGATTAATAAACTTATTTTGAGAATGGGGTTACCAATGATTATATCTATGGTTTTACAAGCTCTTTATAATGTTGTTGATAGTGTTTTTGTTGCCAATATGGGGGCAAATGGTGCTATTGCTAATCAGGCTTTAACATATGCTTTTCCAATACAAATATTGATTATAGCAATAGGGGTAGGAACTGGGGTTGGTTTAAATACCTTATTGTCTAAAAGTTTAGGTGAAAATGATAAAGAGAAAGTAAATAAAATAGCTGGAAATGGTATATTTTTAAGTGTATGTATTTATGTTGTATTTTTATTATTGGATTGTTTGGTTCAAAATGGTTTATTTCTTTATTTACAAACGATTCTGTGATTATAGAAATGGGAATTGCTTATTTAAAAATTTGTACTTGTTTATCATTGGGTTCTATTGGTTATACTGTTTATGAGAGATTTTTACAATCTACAGGGAAAACAATGTTATCTACTATTTCATAAATTTCTGGAGCATTAGTAAATATAGTACTTGATTATATTTTTATTTATCCACTCAATATGGGAGTGGCTGGTGCTGCATGGGCTACGGTAATTGGGCAGTTTGTTTCTTTAATTATGGCAATGATTTTTCATTATAAATTAAATATTGAAATAAATGGGAAAATATCTTATGTTAAGCCAGATAAGACTTTAATAAGAGAAATTTATATAATTGGTTTTTCTGCTACGATAATGCAAGCATTACTTGCGGTAATGATTGCTGGAGTAAATGCAATACTTGGTTTAGCAGAAGTTAATCAAACTGTTTTAATAGGTTCATTTGGTATTTATTATAAAATACAGCAAATAGCACTTTTTTCGGCTTTTGGTTTATCAAATACAATTATTTCAGTTTTATCATTTAATTATGGTATGCAAGATAAAAAAAGAATTGATGATTGCATAAAGTATGGGATAATTGATACAATTGTTGTTGTTTTGGTTATTAGTATTTTATTTGAAATATTCGCATTTCCACTTGCAAATTTGTTTGGACTTGCAGGAAATACTACGAGTCAGATAATAGATGTTTGTACGGTGGCGCTTAGAATTGCTAGTATAGGTTTTGTTTTTATGGGGATTTCTATTGCTATTCAAGGAATTTTACAATCAATTGGATATGCTATTAGGCCTCTGGTTATATC